>NZ_JBGLYK010000154.1:0-14082 GCF_047304025.1 Pseudomonas sp. Pseusp97
CCACCCGTGTACGCCCTCTTGCAATTGTTTCCCCTTTCGTTAACAGCGATCGGCGCACTGCGCCTCCTAGTTGTTAGCTGCGGGGCGCCCGAGCCCCCGCTCCTACAAGAGCCTTATCAGGCTTCGAGCAGCTCGGCGGCGACTTCCAGCACGTTCTCGACGGTGAAGCCGAAGTGCTCGAACAGCGCCGGGGCCGGGGCCGACTCACCGAAGGTGGTCATGCCGATGACGCGGCCTTCCAGGCCGACGTACTTGTACCAGTAGTCGGCGTGGGCGGCTTCGATGGCGATGCGCGCAGCCACCTGCACCGGCAGCACGGCCTGCTTGTAGCCGGCGTCCTGCTGGTCGAAGACGCTGGTGGACGGCATGGAAACCACGCGCACCTTGCGGCCTTCGGCGCTGAGCTTGTCGAACGCCTGCACGGCCAGACCGACTTCGGAGCCGGTGGCGATCAGGATCAGTTCCGGCTCGCCGTCGCAATCCTTCAGCACGTAGGCGCCACGGGCCACGTCGGCCAGCTGGGCGGCGTCGCGCGGCTGGTGCGGCAGGTTCTGGCGGCTGAAGATCAGCGCGGACGGACCGTCGGCACGCTCGATGGCGTACTTCCAGGCCACCGCGGATTCCACGGCATCCGCCGGGCGCCAGGTGTCCAGGTTCGGGGTCAGGCGCAGGCTGGCCAGCTGCTCGATCGGCTGGTGGGTCGGGCCGTCTTCGCCCAGACCGATGGAGTCATGGGTGAACACGTAGAGCACGCGCTGCTTCATCAGGGCGGACATGCGCACCGCGTTGCGGGCGTACTCCATGAAGATCAGGAAGGTCGCGCCGTAGGGGATGAAGCCGCCGTGCAGGGCCACGCCGTTCATGATGGCGCTCATGCCGAACTCGCGCACGCCGTAGAACAGGTAGTTGCCGTTGGCATCGTCGGCGCTCACGCCCTTGCAGCCTTTCCACAAGGTCAGGTTGGAGCCGGCGAGGTCGGCGGAGCCGCCCAGCAGTTCCGGCAGCAGCGGGCCGAAGGCGTTCAGGGCGTTCTGGCTGGCCTTGCGGCTGGCGATGGTCTCGCCTTTCAGGGCGACGTCAGCGACGTAGGCGGCGGCTTTCTCGGCGAAGTCCGCCGGCAGCTCACCGGCAACGCGGCGTTCGAACTCGGCGGCCAGTTCCGGGTGCGCGGCCTGGTAGGCGGCGAAACGCTTGTTCCACTCGGCTTCGCGGGTGGCGCCGGTGTCCTTGGCGCTCCACTCGGCGTAGATGTCCGCCGGGATTTCGAACGGGGCGTGGTTCCAGCCCAGCGCGGCGCGGGTGGCGGCCACTTCGTCGACGCCCAGGGCGGCGCCGTGGCTTTCTTCCTTGCCCTGCTTGTTCGGCGAACCGAAGCCGATGATGGTCTTGCAGCAGATCAGGGTCGGCGCGTCGCTCTTGCGGGCGGTGTCGATGGCGGTCCTGATCTCGTCGGCGTCATGCCCGTCGACGTTGCGGATCACCTGCCAGCCGTAGGCTTCGAAGCGCTTGGGGGTGTCGTCGGTGAACCAGCCGTGGACTTCGCCGTCGATGGAGATGCCGTTGTCGTCGTAGAAGGCAACCAGCTTGTTCAGGCGCAGGGTGCCGGCCAGCGAGGCGACTTCATGGGAGATGCCCTCCATCATGCAGCCGTCGCCCAGGAAGGCGTAGGTGTAGTGGTCGACGATGCTGTGGCCGTCGCGGTTGAACTGTGCGGCCAGTACCTTCTCGGCCAGCGCCATGCCCACGGCGTTGGCGATGCCCTGGCCCAGCGGGCCGGTGGTGGTCTCGACGCCGGCGGTGTAGCCGTACTCCGGATGGCCCGGGGTGCGCGAGTGCATCTGGCGGAAGTTCTTCAGGTCCTCGACGGTGACGTCGTAGCCGGTGAGGTGCAGCAGCGAGTAGATCAGCATCGAGCCGTGGCCGTTGGACAGCACGAAGCGGTCGCGGTCGGCCCACTGCGGGTTGCTCGGGTTGTGCTTGAGGTAGTCGCGCCAGAGCACTTCGGCGATATCCGCCATGCCCATGGGGGCGCCGGGATGGCCGCTGTTGGCTTTCTGCACGGCATCCATGCTCAGTGCGCGGATGGCGTTGGCTCGCTCACGACGGCTGGGCATCGCTGAATCTCCTGCGGGGGCTGCTTCGAAAGATCGAAGGGAATGAAAAAAGGCCGGCATTTTCGCCCAGCCGGGCCCTGCGGGGCAATGACAGATCGGCAGATGGCTGATGCAAGGCACGGGGTTGCGTCATCCAGACGGCCAAAAACCACTCATCCGCCAATATCAAAACTTTTTGATACAGCTATTGCCCGCTCCGGAAGCCACGACTAGACTGCGCGACCTATGAGTCTGCGCCTGCCCGAAATCCGCCACGACGATTGCGACCAGCTGGCTGCCCTGTGCAAGGCCGGCGGCGATCCGCTGCGGCTGAACGTGCTGCGGGTGCTGGCCAACGATTCGTTCGGCGTGCTGGAGCTGGCGCATATCTTCGGCGTGCGCCAGTCGGGCATGAGCCACCACCTCAAGGTACTGGCCCAGGCCGGTCTGGTCGCCACCCGCCGCGAAGGCAACGCGATCTTCTATCGCCGCGCCCTACCCCAGGGCGAAAGCCTGGGTGGCACGCTGCACGGAGCGCTGCTCGAAGAGGTGGACGAACTGGCGCTGGCCGACGACGTCAGCGCCCGCATCGATGGCGTGCACGCCCAGCGTGCCGCCGCCAGCCGCGACTTCTTTGCCCGCAGCGCGGAGAAGTTCCAGGCGACCCAGGACCTGATCGCAGGACTGCCGCAATACCGCGAAAGCGTGCTGGCGCTGCTCGATGCACTGAGCTTCGCCCCCGGCGCCACGGCGCTGGAAGTCGGCCCCGGCGATGGCGGGTTCCTCCCCGAGCTGGCCCGGCGTTTCACGCAGGTCACGGCGCTGGACAACAGCCAGGCCATGCTCGAGTTGGCACGGCAACGCTGCGCCAGCGAAGGTTTGAACAACGTCCGGCTGCGGCTGGGCGACGCCCTGCAGGATGTCGACGACGCGGCGGACTGCGTGGTGCTGAACATGGTGCTGCACCACTTTGCCGCACCGGCGGAGGCCGTGAAGCAGCTGGCGCACCTGGTGAAACCCGGTGGCAGCCTGCTGGTGACCGAACTCTGCAGCCACGACCAGAGCTGGGCCCGCGAGGCCTGTGGTGATCTCTGGCTGGGGTTCGAACAGGAAGACCTGGCCCACTGGGCCGACGCCGCCGGGCTCGCGTCCGGCGAAAGTGTTTACATCGGTTTACGCAATGGCTTTCAGATCCAGGTACGGCACTTCGCCAAACCGGATTCGCGAAGCGTCCTCACCCACCGGTAAATGATAGGAACCGTTAGATGAGCGAATACTCTGTTTTCACCTCCGAATCCGTCTCCGAAGGCCATCCGGACAAGATCGCGGACCAGATTTCCGATGCGGTGCTCGACGCCATCATCGCCAAGGACAAATACGCCCGCGTGGCCTGCGAAACCCTGGTGAAGACCGGTGTCGCGATCATCGCCGGTGAAGTCACCACCTCCGCCTGGGTCGACCTGGAAGACCTGGTGCGCAAGGTCATCATCGACATCGGCTACAACAGCTCCGACGTCGGCTTCGACGGCGCCACCTGCGGCGTGCTGAACATCATCGGCAAGCAGTCGGTGGACATCAACCAGGGCGTCGACCGCGCCAAGCCCGAAGATCAGGGCGCCGGCGACCAGGGCCTGATGTTCGGCTACGCCAGCAACGAAACCGACGTGCTGATGCCCGCGCCGATCTGCTTCTCCCACCGTCTGGTGGAGCGCCAGGCCGAAGCCCGCAAGTCCGGCCTGCTGCCGTGGCTGCGTCCGGACGCCAAGTCCCAGGTCACCTGCCGCTACGAGAACGGCAAGGTCGTCGGCATCGACGCCATCGTCCTGTCCACCCAGCACAACCCGGAAGTCAGCTACAAGGACCTGCGCGAAGGCGTGATGGAGCTGATCATCAAGCAGGTGCTGCCGGCCGAGCTGCTGCACAAGGACACCCAGTTCCACATCAACCCGACCGGCAATTTCGTGATCGGCGGTCCGGTGGGCGACTGCGGCCTGACCGGCCGCAAGATCATCGTCGACTCCTACGGCGGCATGGCCCGTCACGGCGGCGGCGCGTTCTCCGGCAAGGACCCGTCCAAGGTCGACCGCTCCGCCGCCTACGCCGGCCGTTACGTGGCCAAGAACATCGTGGCCGCGGGTCTGGCCGAGCGTTGCGAGATCCAGGTGTCCTACGCCATCGGCGTGGCCCAGCCGACCTCCATCTCGATCAACACCTTCGGCACCGGCAAGATCAGCGATGACAAGATCATCCAGCTGGTCCGCGAGCACTTCGACCTGCGTCCGTACGCGATCACCAAGATGCTCGACCTGCTGCACCCGATGTACCAGCCGACCGCGGCCTACGGCCACTTCGGTCGCAACCCGTACGAAATGACCTACGGTGACGACACCTTCACCGCCTTCACCTGGGAACGCACCGACAAGGCTGCCGCCCTGCGTGACGCCGCCGGCCTGTAAGACCCGGTAGCAGGAAAAAGCCCCGCCTTGGCGGGGCTTTTTCATTTCTGGCGCAAGGGATTTTTGTAGGAGCGAGCTGCTCGCGAATGGCCCCAGCGACGGCGTTGAGAGGTTCGCGAGCAAGCTCGCTCCTACACAAGACTTCAAGGCCCCCGAGCCTGCCGCCGGCGTCCGACGAAGCTCTGCGAAGCATCCTTCCCCTCCCTCGGCCTCGACCACCGCTGGGCGCTTCTAGGCTGCCCTCCATTGCCCCGCGCGGAGGTCCGCCATGCCACGCCTGTTACTCGTCCTGCTGCTTGGTCTTGCCACAACCATCCAGGCCTGCCCTGACTGGCCTGCCCAGCAGGCACCAGAGCAGATCGAAGCACTCCGTACACAGCTGAAGCAATGGGATGAGGCCTACCACCGCGACGGACAATCCCCGGTCGCCGACGAACTCTACGACCAGGCCCGCGAGCGGCTCCGGCAATGGCAGGCGTGCTCCCCGCAAGTCCTTTCCGCACCCGAATCACCGCTGGCCAGCAGCACCGGGGAGATTCGTCACCCCTTCGTCCACACCGGCCTCGACAAGCTGGCCGATGCGTCGGCGGTGGGCAATTGGCTGGCGAACCGCAGCGACCTCTGGGTGCAGCCCAAGGTCGATGGCGTGGCAGTCACGCTGATCTATCGCGACGGCCGCTTCGTCCAGGCAATCAGCCGCGGCGACGGCACCGCCGGGCAGGACTGGACAGCCAATGCGCAGCGGATAGCCGCCATCCCCAAGGCACTACCCGGCGAACGCGGTCGGCTGGTAGTGCAAGGCGAGCTGTACTGGCGCCTGCCGCGACATGTGCAAGCGCTGCAAGGCGGGGCCGGAGCGCGCGGCAAGGTTGCAGGGCTGATGGCGCGCAGGGAACTGGGAGACGAAGGTGAGCAGATCGGCCTGTTCATCTGGGAGTTGCCGGACGGCCCGCTGGACATGCCCGAGCGCCTGGCACGCCTGCGCCAGCTGGGATTCGGCGACAGTGCCGAGCTGACCGAGGCAGTGGCAGGGCAGCCCGATATCGAGGCGTGGCGCGAACGCTGGTATCGCCAGCCGCTGCCGTTCGCCAGCGACGGCATCGTCATCCGCCAGGGCCGCCGACCGCCGGGCAAGGCCTGGAGCGCACAGGCGCCGGGCTGGGCGGTGGCGTGGAAGTACCCGCATCAACAGGCACTGGCCGAAGTACGGCGCGTGGAGTTCAAGGTCGGGCGCAGCGGACGGGTCACACCTGTGCTGCATCTCGCCCCGGTGGAACTGGATGGGCGAACCATCCAGCGCGTCGGCGCCGGCTCGCTCAAGCGTTGGCGCAGCCTCGACGTTCGCCCCGGCGACCAGGTCGCCATCGCCCTCGCCGGGCTGACCATCCCGCGGCTGGACGGCGTGGTCTGGCGCTCGCCGATTCGCCCCGAATTGGCCGTGCCGATGGACGAGCAGTTCAACGCCCTCTCCTGCTGGCAACCCAGCGCTGGCTGCGAGGAGCAATTTCTCGCCCGCCTGCAATGGCTGGGCGGCAAGAACGGCCTGGGGCTATCGGGCATCGGTCCGGGCACTTGGCGACGTCTGCACGAAGCCGGCCTGCTGGCGGGACTGCTCGACTGGATGACATTGACACCGGAGCAATTGATCCAGGTGCCCGGCCTGGGCGAGCGCAGCGCCGCCAGCCTGCACCAGCAGTTCCAGCTGGCTCGCCAACGCTCGTTCGCTGTCTGGCTGCGCGCGCTCGGTACGCCCTCTCCCAGCGTTCATCCAGCAGGAGAGAACTGGACCGCCCTGGCCGCCCGCAGCGCATCGCAATGGCAGGAGCGACCCGGCATCGGCAAGGTCCGCGCGGCACAGCTGGAAGCCTTCTTCACCGCGCCGGAGATCGTGCAACTGCGCGGGCAGTTACACGACCTGGGTGTCGCCGGCTTCTGAGCGCCTCAGCGCATCTGGAAGGCTTCCTGGTGGAAGCGGCTGCCCGGCATGCCCTGGCGGCGCAGGTCACGGCGCAGCAGTTCGGCCAGCGCCTGCGGACCGCAGAACCAGACGCTCGGCCAGCGCCCCTGCGCACCGGGCGCCAGCCCCAGATCGGCGGCCTGCAGGTAGCCTTCGCTCTCGCTGTAGTGCACACGCAGGTCGATACGCGGCAATTTCGCGCACAGTTCGCGTAGACGGCCGGCGTAGATGGCATCGGACGGCGAGCGCACACAGTACAGCAACGTCACTTCCGGGCAGTCTTGCGGCCGTGCCTGCAGTGATTCAAGCCACGCCAGGAATGGGGTAATGCCGATGCCGCCGGCGATCCAAACCTGCCGCTCGCCCTTGTCGCGGCGGAAGTCGAAGCGGCCGTACGGCCCTTCCACTTTCACCGGATCACCGACCTTCAGCCCAGCCTGAAGGCGCTGGGTGTAGTCCCCCAGCGCCTTGATGCTGAAGCGCACCTCGCCATTGCCACGGTCGCCGCTGGAAAGGGTAAAGGGATGCTGGCCTTCCAGGCGGTCGCAGGTGAGGAAGGCGAACTGGCCGGCCCGATGCTGCCAGCGGCCCTGCAGCTTGCAGGTCACTTCCAGCATGCGCTCGCCGGGGCGCTCGATCGCGACCACCACGCCTTCATGGCTGCGCCGGCGGCCGATCTGCCCGGTCAGCGACCAGATTGCGCAAAGGCTGCCCACCGCCGCGCAAAGCCCCACCAGCCAGCCGATCGGCTGCGTCCAGTAGCCCGCCGGCGCCAGCACCACGCCGTGGAAAGCGAGCACCAGGTAGACCAGCGCGAGGGTTTTGTGGACGTAGCGCCACAGGTGGTAGGGGAAGCGTTGCCAGAGGGTGATGACCAGCATCGCCGCCAGCAGCCAGGCCGACCATTCGCCCAGGTCCTTGGCCGAGCCACGGAACGCGTCGAGGAAGGTTTCCACCCGCGGTCCCTTCGCCGGCTTGGCGATGAACTCGGCGAGCAGCGGCCCGCCCAGTTCCATCAGGTAGTGGGCAAGGCCCAGCACGATGGCCAGGATGCCCGCCCACTTGTGCGCGCGGTACATGCGGTCGAGGCCGTCCAGCGGCTTTTCCAGCCAGACCGGGCGCACCGCCAGCAGCATGATCAGCGACATCAGCGCGAAGGACGCGACGCCGGTGAAGAGAATGGCCTGCTTGCGCAGGACCCAGATGTCCAGCGTTGCCGGCGGGTCGATGAACAGCGCCAGGCCAAAGGTGGCCGCCACGGCCACGAGTACGATCCAGATGAGTTTCATGAGTCCTCCTTGGGGCGCCAAAGCAGCGAGCCCAAGCGGAAGCTGAAGGATTCTTCTGAATCATCCCTTAATTTAGTAAGGACTTTAGGTAGGCATCGGCATTGCCATGACGCATGTCAAAGGCATCGTCCTTCGTTATGCTCGGCACATTCCTACAGCCCTGTTTTTGCCATGCGCCTGCGAGTACTGTCCGACCTCCATCACGAACACTTCCCCAATGGCCGCCGCGAACTGCCGCAGACCTCCGCGGATGTCGTCGTGCTGGCCGGGGACATCCACGAGCACCTGCAAGGCCTGCACTGGGCACGCGAGGAGTTCGCCGACAGCCAGATCATCTATGTCGCCGGCAATCACGAGTACTACCACTCCGACCTGCCGGAGCTGACCCAGGCCATGCGCAACCTCGCCCGCGCGCTGGATATCCACTTCCTCGAGAAGGATGCAGTGGTCCTCGGCGGCGTGCGCTTCCTCGGCACCACGCTGTGGACGGACTTCCAGCTTTACGGCGAACGTGCGGCGGAACTGGCCTGCGAGCAGGCACAGCTGCTGATGCCCGATTTCACTACGGTGGATTACTTCACCCAGCCCTTCACCCCCGGGATGAGCCGGGAGCTGTGCGGCGCCAGCTGCGAATGGCTGGCGGCAGAGCTGGAGCAACCCTTCGCCGGCCCGACGGTGGTGGTGACGCACCACGCCCCCAGCACCCGCTCCATCCCCTCGCACTATGTCGGGGACGCCCTGTCGCCCGCTTTCGCCTCGAACCTGGAAGGCCTGGCGGAGCGCTGCGACCTGTGGATTCACGGGCATGTGCACGAGTGCCTGGACTATCGCATCGGCAAGGCGCGCATCGTCGCCAATCCCGGCGCCTACCCCGGCGAGGACAGTGGATTCGATCCCTGCCGGGTGATCGAACTCTAGAACGGCGGCTCGTCAGGTGGAGGCTCGTCACGAGGAGTCTCGGCAGGTGAGAGCGCGCTGAAGAAGCGCCAGATTTCAGCGGGGCCATCCAACTGCGGGTCGATCTGGCCGAGCAGGCGCGGCGGCCGGTAGAGCGGCTGCGAAATCAGGTGCCCACCGCCGAACACCGTCACCAGCTCCACCGGCGGTCCGTCAGCGCCAGCCCAGAGCTGCCGCTGCGTCCACACCGGGCCCGGCTGGGTCAGCTTGTCCACCTGCGGTTCGCCGCCCTGGCCGTTGCGCCGTGCCAGCGCGAGGGCGGAATCCTCGGCGGAGAGCACATTGCCGCGATCACCGAAGCCGAACAGCGTGACCCGGCCACCGCCGTAGGGGTTGATCGGATCTCGCGTGCCATTCATCAACAGCGCCGCCTTGGGTTGCTCGGCGGGGCGGCAGGCATCGTTGTCGGTGCTGGGCAGGCTGGCGGCCACGGCGGCGACGCCACCGATCTTGTCCGGCGCCTCGGCGGCCAGGCGCAGCGCCATCTGCCCGCCGTTGGAGTAACCGGTCACGAACACCCGCGAGGGATCGACGCCGCGCTCCCGCTGCAGGCCTTCGATCATCTGCGAGAGGAAGCCGACGTCATCGATGTTCAGACGCCGCGCGCTGTAGGAAGCGACCCGCCGGCAGTCGTTCCAGTGTCCTTCGAAACCGTCCGGGTAGAGCACCAGGAAACCGTCGCGGTCGGCCAGCGCGTCGAAGCGGTAGCCGCTGTCGCGGCGCATGCGTTCGCCGTTGCTCTGCGAGCTGTGCAGCACCACCAGCAGCGCGGGATGCTCGGCGAGCTTTTGCGGCACGTAGAGCACATAGCTGCGGCGCCGTTCGCCCTGGCGCACCGAGGCATCCTCGCTGCTGCCGGTCAGCACCGGCCGCTGCTTCAGTTCGCCGGGGACATACCACCAGCCGCCCACCAGCAGCGCCAGCACCAGCAGCGCGATGAGTGCCTGCACGATCCGCATCGCCACCCGCATACCGCCTCTCCTTGCCCGCCCGGCGGGCCTTGCGAGTCCCGGCCTGTTCCTCAGGCGAAGGTCCTTGGACACCAATGCCCGGGGGCCGATGGCCGGGGCAATTGTCCTGAGGCAGCCTCCGTTCATCCCGTCCATGGCAAACTCTAGCCGTTGACTCCAACGTCATAGTGTTTGGTAACCAAGGATTCCGAAAATGTTCCGAAGCTCCGCCCTGATGGCCGCCGTTTTCGCCTTCGGCTGCGCAAGCCCGCTGTTGGCCGCCGATGCGGCGCAGCAGCCGTTGACCGGCTGTGCGGCCAAGCGTGCCGCCATCGAAACCCAACTCGAACAGGCCAAGGCCCAGGGCAACGGCAATCGCGTCGCCGGCCTGCAGACCGCCCTGGAGAAGGTGAAGACCTACTGCACCGACGCCAGTCTCACGCAAGAGCGCAAGCAGAACGTGCTGGAGGCGGAGAAGGACGTCGCCCAGCGCGAGAAAGACCTGCGCAAGGCGATGAACAAGGGCGATCCGGAGAAGATCGAGAAGCGCAAGGACAAACTGGCCGAAGCCCGCGCCGAACTGGAGCAGGCCAAGCGCGAGCTGGAGGAGTAAAGGCCCTGCTTCGCGAGTCGCGCTGACTGTAGGAGCGAGCTTGCTCGCGAAGCGCTTTGCAGCAAGGCCTTAGCAGAACTGCAGACGGGACTGCCCTGTTCGCGAGCAAGCTCGCTCCTACAAGGGACTCCGGCGTCAGAGCGCGCGGAATTTCTTGTGGCAGGCTTCGCAGGCATCTTCCACCGCGGCGAAGTCCTTGCGTACGCCCTCGGGCGTCGGCGCGGCATTGCGGGTGTTCTCGCCCAGGGTGCGGACGGCCTGCTCGAAGGTCTTGGCGTCGGCCTGGAACTCCAGCTGGCGCTGCCAGATTTCCGCCTTGGCGCGGGTGTCGTCGCTTTCCACCTGATCGGCCGGCGGCTGGGTACTGGGGAAGTACTGCCAGGGCTTGTCGGCCAGCTCGCCGAGCCTGGTCGAGTTCGCGCGGAACTTGTCCGCGTCGAAGGGGATGCGTCCGCGCAGCATGCCGCCCATGTCCTCGCTGGTCTTGAGCATCTCCTTGAACACCGCCTGGCGCTTGTACTCCGGCGAGTTGGGGTCCTGGCGATGGCAGCCGGCGAGCGCCGCGCCGGCGAGCAGCAGAACGAGCAGGGTCTTCAACTTCATGGGGGACTCTTGTAGGACGGCTGGACACGGAAGCGGCGGATTATCCGCCCCGATGTCCGAATGTTCCAGACCACGCCCGAGCAGCTGCGGCCATCCGCCGCAGCCGCGCGCCTTTCGTTCAGCCGCCGTTCAGGCGCGCCCAGGTCAGGCCGAAACGACGAAGATCGCGATGATCAGCCCCATGCCGAGGAACCAGACCAGCGAGCGCAGCAGCGCCAGGTCGGCCACGTAGAAAATCAGGTAGAGCAGGCGACTGGTGACCCAGGCGATGGCCAGGCGGTCGATGGTGGCGGGTTCGGCGTTGTTCACCACGTAGGCGATGATCACCGCCGCGGCGAAGGCCGGGGTAACCTCGAAGCTGTTCATCTGGAAGGCGTTGGCGCGCTTGCGGTAGCCCTCCAGGGAAGCGAGGAAGGTGCGCGGATCGTGGTTCTGCCGGGGGCCGAAGCCGCCGCCGGTGAACTTGGCGAGGCTGGTGCCGACGTAGGGCAGGAAGATCGCGATCAGGACGCACCAGAAGGCAATGGGCATGGGGAAAATCTCGTCGAGGGGAAAGCGCGCAGCTTAGGTCACAGCCACAGGCCACGTCCTTGACCGACTTGGCGGTCCGGCTTGTAGCGCGGGCCAATCCTCACAGCTTCATCACCAGCATGCCGGCCAGCACCAGGCTGCACGCAGCCAGCCGTGGCAGGCCGAAGGGCTCCTTGAGGAAGCGCATGCCGAACAGCACCACCAGCAGTACGCTGGTCTCGCGCAACGCGGCGGCCTCGGCAATGGAGCCCAGCTGCATGGCCCAGAGCACCAGCCCGTAGCTGAGCAGCACGCAGAAACCGACGCTCAGGCCGAGCTTCCAGTCGTTGATCCAGAATTTGGCGAAGGCGCGTGTGCGCCCGACCAGCGCCACCAGCGGAAAAGGCAGGCCGGACAGCAGCGACAGCCAGACCAGGTAGTCCAGCGGCCTGGGCCAGAGCTTCAGCGCGTTGCCATCGGTCCAGGTGTAGCTGCCGATGCACAGGCCCATCAGCAGCACGGTGGGATAGGCGATCCACGGCAGCTTCGAGCCGCCGCCGCCCTTGAGCAGGAACAGCATGCCGACCGGGATCAGCAGGATGCCGAGGATCTGCCTGTCGGTCAGGTGCTCGCCGCCGAAATACAGGGTCAGCGCCAGCACCACCAGCGGCGACAGTCCGCGCATCAGCGGGTAGACCAGTCCCAGATCGCCGACCTTGTAGGCCTGGATCAGCAGCACCCGGTAGACCAGCTGCAGCGACACCGCGGCCAGCAGCCAGGGCCAGACCCCGGCGGGCGGAATCTCGATCCAGGGCAGCAGCGCCAGCCCGGCGGCCAGGCCGACGACGTCCATGCAGGCAACTACCAGCAGGCGGTCGTTGCTGAATTTGACGAGGGTGTTCCAGGTGGCGTGCAGCAGGGCGGCCAGCAGCACCAGGGTTGTGGCGAGCACGGAAATGAACTCCTGGTATAGACCAACTGGATTCTATCCCGAGCCACCCCGTCACCGGCAAGCACCGGCTGTTTCGGACATTTCCATCTGACTCCTCAGCCGGAACTGGCCTAGACTGGGCCTTTTCGTCAGCACGAGCGCCTGCCATGCCCCGTTTGATCAAGTTTCTCACCGGCTACATTCTGGTCCCCCTGCTCTCCGGTTGCGGCTACAACGCCATGCAGGCCGGCGACGAACAGGTGAAGGCCGCCTGGTCGGAAGTGCTCAACCAGTACCAGCGCCGCGCGGACCTGATCCCCAACCTGGTAAGCACCGTGAAGGGCTACGCTTCCCATGAAGCCAGCGTGCTGACGCAGGTGACCGAGGCCCGCGCCAAGGTCGGCAGCACCACGCTCAATGCCGACCAGCTCGGCGACGAGGCTGCCGTGAAGCGCTTCCAGCAGGCCCAGGGCGAACTCAGCTCGGCGCTCTCGCGCCTGCTGGTGGTCACCGAGAACTACCCGCAGCTCAAGGCCGACGGCCTGTTCAAGGACCTGCTGACCCAGCTCGAAGGCACCGAGAACCGCATCACTGTCGCCCGTGGCCGCTACGTGAAGGCCGTGCAGGAGTACAACGTGATGATTCGCCAGTTCCCCCAGGTGATCACCGCGAAGATCTTCGGCTACCAGCCCAAGGCCAACTTCAGCGTCGAGAACGAAGCCGCCATCTCCACCGCGCCTAAAGTGGACTTCGGCAACGCGCCGGCGCAGCCCGCGCAATGACCCTGCCGCGCTGGCTGCTGGCCGCCCTGCTGCTGTGCTGGGCGGCCCTGTTGCAGGCCGCGCCGGTCGCCATCCCGCCGCTCAGCGCCCGCGTCACCGACCTCACCGGGACTCTCGACGCGGGCCAGCGCGCACAGCTGGAAAGCCAGCTCGCCGGCCTCGAGCAACGCAAGGGTGCGCAGATCGCCGTGCTGCTGATCCCGAGCACCGGCGAGGACAGCATCGAGGACTACGCGGTACGAGCTTTCGAGCAATGGAAGCTGGGCCGCAAGGGCGTGGACGACGGCGTGCTGCTGGTGATCGCCAAGGATGACCGCGCGCTGCGCATCGAAGTCGGCTACGGCCTGGAAGGCACCATCACCGACGTGCAGGCCGGACGCATCATCCGCGAGCAGATAGTCCCGCACTTCAAGACGGGTGACTTCGCCGGTGGCATCCAGGCCGGCGTGGACAGCCTGGTCGCGCTGATCGAGCCGCCAGCGGCGGCGCCTGCCGAACCCGACGCGAGCACAGCGGATCAACTGCCGCAGACGGGACCGGTGACGGGCTACAGCGACGCCTATTCCAACCGCAACTCCAGCGCCGCCGAGGAAATCCCGCCCGCGCGCCTGCTCGGCCTGCTCGCCCTGCTGGTGGGCGTGCCGCTGCTCTGCCTGCTGTTCCCGGTTCAGTGGCTGCGCCAGCGCAGCATGGGCCGCTACCTGCTGTGCAGCGCCCTGGTCGGCGGCGTGGCCTCGGCAGTGCTGCTGTTCAGCGAAGCCAATCCCGAAGCCCTGCAGCAGCAGATGATCGGTTCCTTCTCGATCCCGCTGGTGCTGTACATCTTCTTCCTGCCGCCGATGTGGCTGACCTCCGGCGTGCTGCAACTGCTGCTGATGATCATCAGCTCGATCGGCCGTGGCGGCGGCGGTCGTGGAGGCGGTGGAGGCGGTGGCTTCCGG
>NZ_JBGLYK010000155.1:0-13951 GCF_047304025.1 Pseudomonas sp. Pseusp97
ACGCGGCCCTGGCCCAGGCCGATGGCGATCAGGCCGTCGGCCCGCGCTACCTGGTCGGCTTCGCCGGAGAGCCCAAGGCCCAGCTCGGCGAGGAGAGCATCCGCACCGCTCAGGCCGAAGCGCGCCCACTGGCTGCTGTCGTCGGAGAGGGTGGCCTTGGAGAACACCGCATATTTCTTCAGGTCCGCCAACTGACTGTCCACAAGGTCATTCGCCATGGCCAGCAGGAACCCATCGCCCTCGGCGAGGATGCGGAAGCTGGAGGTCATGCGGCCCTTGGGCGTGCAGCGGGCGCCGAGGCTGGAATACTCGGCATCGAGGTAATTGAGGTTGCAGGTCAGCTGGCCCTGGAGGAATTTGCCGGCGTCCGCGCCACGGACGGCGAGAATCCCTTCGTGATTGAGTTCGGTGTAGAAAGCAGAGTCGGTCATCACGATTCGCTGGAAGAAAGTTAGGGGCCTCATGATAGAGCCCAGGCCCCTGCCTTGTCAGCGGGTGCCGGGGGCGCCGGGCATGCGTATAATGCCGCTCGGCTCGCGCGGTGCGTCGACTTCGCGAGCGACCCGATGTACATGAGAGGACCCCCGCAGATGACCGACGAAACCGAACTCAAACGCCTTTTCTGGCACAGCCGCCGCGGCATGCTGGAGCTGGACGTCCTGCTGGTGCCTTTCGTCCAGGAGGTCTATCCGGGGCTGCCCGCCGAGGACCAGGCGCGCTTCCGCAAGCTGCTGGAGTGCGAGGACCAGGACATGTTCGGCTGGTTCATGCAGCGCGGCGAGCCGGAAGATGCCGACCTGCGCATCATCGTTCGCATGATCCTGGACCGTGTCCAGCCGAAGTGATCCCTTCGAGTGCCGCTGGCAACCGTCCATCGGTTTGCTCGCGGCCTACCTCGCCGCGCAATCGGGCGCCGTCCTGGCGCTGCTGCTCGCGGATATCCCCCTGCACTGGAAAACCCTCGGCCTGAGCCTTTGCCTGCTGCATGCCTGCTGGGCGGTGCCGGGGCGGATTCTATTGCGCGCGCCGGATTCGCTGCGTGCGCTACGCCACAACGCCGATGGCTGGCAGTTGTGGAGCGAGCGGGAGGGGTTCCAACCGGTGCAGTTGATGCCGGACAGCCTGGCGCTGCCGGCATTGATCGTCCTGCGTTTCCGTCGTCCCGGCGACTGGCTGGCGCGCAGCGTCTGCGTCCCCGCCGACGCCCTGGCGCCGGAATTGCACCGGCGCCTGCGCGTGCGGCTGCGCTTCAGCCGCAGTAGGTGGACGGCGCCAGGATAGTGTCGCGGGCCTCGGGCAGCAGGTCCGGATAGTCCAGCGTGTAATGCAGGCCGCGGCTCTCGTGGCGCTGCATGGCGGAGTTGATGATCAGCTCGGCCACCTGCGCCAGGTTGCGCAGTTCGATCAGGTCGCGGCTGACCTTGTAGTTGGAGTAGAACTCGTCGATCTCGTCCAGCAGCAGGCGCACCCGGTGCTGGGCGCGCGCCAGGCGCTTGTTGGTGCGCACGATGCCCACGTAGTCCCACATGAAGCGCCGCAGCTCATCCCAGTTGTGGGCGATGATCACGTCTTCGTCCGAGTCGGTCACCTGGCTCGCATCCCAGCAGGGCAACGCGACCAGTTCCTGCGCCTTGGGCAGTTCGGCGAGGATGTCGGCCGCCGCGGAGCGGGCGTAGACGAAGCATTCCAGCAGCGAATTGCTGGCCATGCGGTTGGCGCCGTGCAGGCCGGTGAAGGTGGTCTCGCCGATGGCGTAGAGGTTCGGCACGTCGGTACGGCCTTGCGAATCCACCACCACCCCGCCGCAGGTGTAATGCGCCGCCGGCACCACCGGGATGGGCTCGCGGGTGATGTCGATGCCGAAGTCCAGGCAGCGCTCATAGACGGTGGGAAAGTGCTCGCGGATGAACTCGGCGGGCTTGTGGCTGATGTCCAGGTAGACGTAGTCGATACCCAGGCGCTTCATTTCGTGGTCGATGGCGCGGGCCACCACGTCGCGCGGGGCGAGTTCGCCCAGGGCATGGAAGCGCGGCATGAAGCGCTCGCCGTTGGGCAGGCGGAGCAGGGCGCCTTCCCCACGCAGCGCCTCGGTGATCAGGAAACTCTTGGCCTGCGGGTGGTACAGGCAGGTCGGGTGGAACTGGTTGAATTCCAGGTTGCCCACCCGGCAGCCGGCGCGCCAGGCCATGGCGATGCCGTCGCCGGAGTTGCCGTCCGGGTTGCTGGTATAGAGGTAGACCTTGCTGGCGCCGCCGGAAGCGAGCACGGTGAAGCGCGCGCTGAAGGTATCCACTTCGCCGCTGGATCGGTCCAGCACATAGGCGCCCAGGCAGCGCTGGCCGCTCATCCCGAGTTTGCGCTCGGTGATCAGGTCGACGGCGACCCGCTGTGACAACAGTTCGATGTTCGGCCGCTGGCGCGCCTGTTCCAGCAGCGTATTGAAGATGGCGGCGCCGGTGGCGTCGGCGGCGTGGATGATTCGCCGGTGGCTGTGGCCGCCCTCGCGGGTCAGGTGGAATTCGAAGCCGCCGTCCTCGCGCCCCGGTTCATGGTCGCGGGTAAAGGGGACGCCCTGTTCGATCAGCCACTGGATCGCCTCGCGACTGTGCTCGACGGTGAATTTCACCGCGTCCTCGCGGCACAGTCCGGCGCCGGCGACCAGGGTGTCTTCGACATGGGATTCAACGGTGTCGGTGTCGTCCAGCACGGCCGCCACCCCACCCTGGGCCCAGAAGGTGGAGCCCTGGGACAGTTCGCCCTTGCTCAGCACGGCAATCTTCAGGTGCGAAGGCAGCGTCAACGCCAGCGTCAGGCCGGCGGCCCCGCTGCCGATCACTAGGACATCGTGCTGGAAATGCTGACTCATACCCGGCTCCACAAAATGGCGCCCTAGTATATAGAAGGGGGGCACGGCACAATACTGGCGAACCAATGACACCGAAGGATTGGCTCTCAGACAGCTGCCTTAGGGCGGGGCGTTTCGTCCCGCTCGGGCTGGCCGGTCAGGCGAAAGCGGTGTTGTCGGAAATTGCCTGGGAGTCAGTCGGTTCATCGGAACTTTCTTACGAATTCCAGTTCGAACTCGGAATACCCAATCCACTTTGCGCGCAGATTGACATTGTGCGGAAGGGGAGCGGGTGTTCCGCCCGGTGCAGTTGAATTTGACAGGCTTCGGACACATGTCGGGGTCCGAATGCCGCCAATGTGAAAAAACTGTGCGGCGCATGCTTGGAGGGGAGAACTTTTGCAAAAGACCCGAGTCTATCTTGGCAGGACGATTCACCAGGGTGCTCGAAGCTCCTCCAGGTACTCAGAGGAGCATTCATGCTAACCCAGGAACAGGATCAGCAACTGGTTGAACGGGTACAGCGCGGAGACAAACGGGCTTTCGACCTGCTGGTGCTGAAGTACCAGCACAAGATTCTGGGACTTATCGTGCGGTTCGTGCACGACGCCCAGGAAGCCCAGGACGTTGCACAGGAAGCGTTCATCAAGGCGTACCGCGCCTTGGGTAACTTCCGGGGCGACAGTGCCTTTTATACCTGGCTGTACCGTATCGCCATCAACACCGCGAAGAACCATCTGGTTGCGCGCGGTCGGCGGCCGCCGGACAGCGATGTCACGGCAGAGGACGCGGAGTTCTTCGACGGCGATCACGCCCTGAAGGATATCGAGTCGCCGGAAAGAGCCATGCTGCGGGATGAGATCGAGGAAACGGTCCATCGCACCATCCAGCAGCTGCCCGATGATTTGCGCACGGCTTTGACCCTGCGTGAATTCGAAGGTCTGAGTTACGAAGATATCGCCACCGTGATGCAGTGTCCGGTGGGAACTGTCCGCTCACGGATCTTCCGTGCGCGGGAAGCGATCGACAAAGCTTTGCAGCCTTTGCTGCATGATGAAGTCTGATACAGCGGCAGAAGCCAAGAGAGGTACCGCTATGAGTCGTGAAGCCCTGCAGGAGTCGCTGTCCGCTGTTATGGATAACGAAGCGGACGAGCTGGAGCTGCGGCGTGTGCTTGCAGCCTGCGGCGAGGACGCCGAATTGCGGGCCACCTGGTCCCGCTACCAGCTGGCCAGTGCAGTGATGCACCGTGAGCCGGCAATGCCCAAGCTGGACATTGCCGCCGCCGTGTCGGCCGCGCTGGCCGATGAAGCCGCGCCGGCGCAACGCAGCCGCAATCCGTGGCGCAACGTTGGCCGCCTGGCCGTCGCCGCTTCGGTGACGCTGGCAGTGCTGGCCGGGGTGCGCCTGTACCACCAGGATGACAGTGTCGCCAGCGGCCTTGCCCAGCAAGGCGCCACTCCGCAGATCGCCCTGCCGCAAGTGCAAGGCCCGGCGGTACTGGCAGGCTACACTCAGGACGAGGCGCCGCAGGTGATCACCAATGCCCAGGGTGGGCAGACCACCTGGCATGACCAGCGTCTTCCGGGTTATCTGCGTCAACACGCGCAGCAGTCCGCCGTCAGCGGCACCGACAGCGCCCTGCCTTACGCACGCGCCGCGAGCCTGGAAAGCCGCTGATTTGCGACCTTAAGGAGCGACATGCGCGCGAAGACAGCACTGTTGTTCTTCCTCGGTGGCCTGCTGGCATTGCCAGTTCAGGCCGCCGATGCGTTGGACTGGATCAAGCGCCTCTCCGAGGCTGATCAGAAACAGAACTTCCAGGGTACTTTCATCTACGAGCGCAGCGGGGCCTTCTCCACCCACGATGTCTGGCATCGTGTGGAGAGCGACGGTTCCGTGCGCGAACGTCTGGTCCAGGTCGACGGACCGCGCCAGGAAGTGGTGCGCGTCGATGGCGCCACCCAGTGCGTAGGTGGTGGCATGTCCGGCCAGGTTTCCACGGGCGAGATGTGGCCGGCCCGCAAACTCAATCCTGCCGACCTTTCTTCCTACTACGATGTTCGCGTCGCTGGCGAGTCGCGCATTGCCGACCGTCCGGCGGTGGTGCTGGCGGTGATCCCGCGCGATCAGCACCGCTACGGCTTCGAACTGCACGTGGACAAGCAGACCGGCCTGCCGCTCAAGTCCCTGCTGCTCAACGACAAGGGCCAGATCATCGAGCGCCTGCAGTTCACCCGCCTCGACCTGTCCGCACCGGGCGATGGCGAGTTGCAGCCAGGCGCGGCCTGCAAGCCGGTGAAGGAAACCAAGGTCGCCGAAGTGAAGACCAACTGGCATTCGGAATGGGTGCCGCCGGGCTTCACGCTGAACAGCACGCTGCAGGAGCGCAGTCCGGTTTCCAATGACCAGGTCCTGTGCCTGGCCTATGGCGACGGCCTGGCGCGCTTCTCGGTGTTCCTCGAACCGCTGCACGGCGCCAAGGTCGACGATGCCCGCACCCAATTGGGCCCGACCACCGTGGTGTCCAGGCGGTTCGCCAGTGACGACGGCGGGACCATGGTGACCGTGGTCGGCGAGATACCCAGTGGCACGGCCGAACGCGTGGCGTTGTCCATGCGGCCAACGGGAGCCCAGCCACAGTGATCCACGAGCGGGGGAGGGTGATTGCGGTCGACTCTGGAGCTGTCCAGGTCGAAACGCTGCGCCGCTCCACCTGCTCGGGCTGTTCGGCCAGCACCGGCTGCGGCCATGGGCTGCTGGCGCGGCTCGGCGTTTCCCGCGGGCGTTGCACGCTGATCCTGCCGCCTCCGGCTTCATCGAGTCTTAAGCCTGGCGATGAAATCCTCCTGGGCATGGACGAAGACTTCCTGCTCAAAAGCGCCCTGCTTTTCTATCTTTCTCCTCTGATCGGCCTGTTCGCGCTGGCACTACTGGCGGCGCGCCTCGATCTGGGGGAACCTCTCATCATCGTGGCCGGGTTGGCGGGCTTCCTGCTGGCCTGGCTGCTTGTGCGCCGCTTCGCGCGGCGTCATGCGGATGATCCGGCGATGCAACCGGTTGTGCTGCGTGCGCTGGTCGGCGGGCCGCCCGGCCCTGTTTAGTGATCTTCCCAATCAACATCACGGGAGCTGTAGTCAATGCAAACCCTGAAACGCAGCATGGCTGCGCTGGTCGCCCTGCTGGCCCTGAGCCTGGCGGCCACCGCGCGGGCTGAACTACCGGACTTCACCCCGCTGGTCGAGAAAGCCTCGCCGGCGGTGGTCAACATCAGCACCACCCAGAAGATTCCCGACCGCTCCAACGCGCAGATGGGCATTCCGGACCTCGACGGCCTGCCGCCGGGCCTGCGCGAATTCTTCGAGCGCAGCATTCCCCGTGGCCAGGGCGGTCAGGGCCAGGCGCCCCGTGGCCAGCAGCGCGAGGCCCAGTCGCTGGGTTCGGGCTTCATCATTTCCGATGACGGCTACATCCTGACCAACAACCATGTGGTGGCCGACGCCGACGAGATCCTCGTGCGCCTGTCCGACCGCAGCGAGCACAAGGCCAAGCTGGTCGGCGCCGACCCGCGCAGCGACGTCGCCGTGCTGAAGATCGACGCCAAGGGCCTGCCGACGCTCAAACTGGGCGATTCCGACAAGCTGAAGGTCGGTGAGTGGGTGCTGGCCATCGGCTCGCCGTTCGGCTTCGACCATTCGGTGACCGCCGGTATCGTCAGCGCCAAGGGCCGCAGCCTGCCGAACGAGAACTACGTGCCGTTCATCCAGACCGACGTGGCGATCAACCCGGGCAACTCCGGCGGTCCGCTGCTGAACCTGCAGGGCGAGGTGGTCGGTATCAACTCGCAGATCTTCACCCGCTCCGGCGGCTTCATGGGGCTTTCTTTCGCGATCCCTATCGATGTGGCGCTGAACGTCGCCGATCAGCTGAAAGCCGGCGGCAAGGTCAACCGCGGTTGGCTGGGCGTGGTGATCCAGGAAGTGAACAAGGACCTCGCCGAATCCTTCGGTCTCGACAAGCCGGCCGGCGCCCTGGTTGCGCAGCTGGTGGAAGACGGCCCGGCGGCCAAGGGCGGCCTGCAGGTGGGTGACGTGATCCTGAGCCTGAACGGCCAGACCATCAACGAATCCGCCGACCTGCCGCATCTGGTGGGCAACATGAAGCCGGGCGACAAGGCGAGCCTGGAAGTCATCCGTGACAACAAGCGCCAGAACCTGAGCCTGACCATCGGCAGTCTGCCGGACGACGACGACGCCGTTGCCGCCGTCGAGGGCAAGGGTGCCGAGCGCAGCAGCAACCGCATGGGTGTGACCGTGGCGGAGCTGACTGCCGAGCAGCGCAAGTCCCTGGACATCAAGGGCGGCGTGGTGATCAAGGAAGTGCAGGGTGGTCCGGCAGCCATGATCGGCCTGCGTCCGGGCGATGTCATCACCCACCTGAACAACCGCGCGGTGGATTCCTCGAAAACCTTCAGCGAGATCGCCAAGGCGCTGCCGAAGGATCGCTCGATCTCCATGCGCGTACTGCGCCAGGGCCGTGCGAGCTTCATCACCTTCAAACTGACCGAGTAAGGTCGACGCACCAGAAAAGGGCGACTTCGGTCGCCCTTTTTCATGCCTGACCGTCCGGCGCGGCGTGACGCATCAGGCTGTAGTCAGGTAAACTCCCCGGCTATTTTTCGGCGGACCGCCGCCTTCAGCCTTCCGAGTGTGTTCGCCGTGAGTGACCTGAGTCATATCCGCAATTTCTCCATCATCGCCCACATCGACCATGGCAAGTCGACGCTGGCAGACCGCTTCATCCAGATGTGCGGCGGCCTGTCCGACCGCGAGATGGAGGCCCAGGTACTGGACTCCATGGACCTGGAGCGCGAGCGCGGCATCACCATCAAGGCGCACAGCGTCACCCTTCACTACAAGGCGAAGGACGGCAAGACCTACCAGCTGAACTTCATCGATACCCCCGGCCACGTCGACTTCACCTACGAAGTCAGTCGTTCGCTGGCTGCGTGCGAAGGCGCGCTGCTGGTGGTGGATGCCGGCCAGGGCGTGGAAGCGCAGTCGGTCGCCAACTGCTACACCGCCATCGAGCAGGGCCTGGAAGTGATGCCCGTGCTGAACAAGATGGACCTGCCGCAGGCCGATCCGGACCGCGTGAAGGACGAGATCGAAAGCATCATCGGCATCGACGCCACCGACGCTGTGGCCTGCTCGGCCAAGAGCGGCATGGGCGTCGACGAGGTGCTGGAGCGCCTGGTGGCGACCATTCCGTCCCCGGAAGGCAATATCGACGCGCCGCTGCAGGCGCTGATCATCGACTCCTGGTTCGACAACTACCTGGGCGTGGTCTCGCTGGTGCGTGTGAAGCACGGCCGCGTCAAGAAAGGCGACAAGATCCTGGTGAAGTCCACCGGCAAGATCCACCAGGTGGACAGTGTCGGCGTCTTCACCCCGAAGCACACCGAGACTGCGGACCTCAAGGCCGGCGAAGTGGGCTTCATCATTGCCGGCATCAAGGACATCCTGGGCGCGCCGGTGGGCGATACCCTGACCCTGAACAACACTCCCGATGTCGATGTGCTGCCGGGCTTCAAGCGCATCAAGCCGCAGGTCTACGCCGGCCTGTTCCCGGTCAGCTCCGATGACTTCGAGGACTTCCGCGAAGCCCTGCAGAAGCTGACCCTGAACGACGCCGCGCTGCAGTACGAGCCGGAAAGCTCCGAGGCCCTGGGCTTCGGCTTCCGCATCGGCTTCCTCGGCATGCTGCACATGGAGATCATCCAGGAGCGCCTGGAGCGCGAATACGACCTGGACCTGATCACCACCGCGCCGACCGTGATCTTCGAGATCGTGCAGAAGAACGGCGACATCCTCTATGTCGACAACCCGTCCAAGCTGCCCGACCTCTCGTCCATCGACGAAATGCGCGAACCGATCTGCCGCGCGACCATCCTTGTGCCTCAGGAGCACCTGGGCAACGTCATTACCCTGTGCATCGAGAAGCGCGGCGTCCAGCGCGACATGCACTTCCTCAGCGGCCAGGTCCAGGTGATCTACGACCTGCCGATGAACGAAGTGGTGCTGGACTTCTTCGACCGCCTGAAGTCCACCAGCCGTGGCTATGCTTCGCTGGACTACAGCTTCGACCGCTTCGAGCCGGCCAACCTGGTTCGCCTCGATGTGCTGATCAACGGTGAGAAGGTCGACGCCCTCGCCCTGATCGTCCACCGCGACAACGCCCCTTACAAGGGCCGTCAGCTGGTGGAGAAGATGAAGGAATTGATTCCGCGGCAGATGTTCGACGTCGCGATTCAGGCGGCCATCGGTGGGCAGATCATCGCCCGCTCGACGGTCAAGGCGCTCAGGAAGAACGTGCTGGCCAAGTGCTACGGTGGTGACGTGAGCCGTAAGCGCAAGCTGCTGGAGAAGCAGAAGGCCGGTAAGAAAAGGATGAAGCAGGTCGGTAGCGTGGAGATTCCGCAGGAAGCCTTCCTCGCTGTGCTCAAAGTGGACAGTTGAACCCTATGACCCTGAATTTCCCGCTGTTGCTGGTGATTGCCGTCGCGGTGTGCGGCGTTCTCGCCCTGGTGGACCTGGTGCTGTTCGCACCGCGCCGCCGGGCAGCCATTTCCGCCTACGAGGGCACGGTCGGCGAGCCCGACCCGGAAGTGCTGGAAAAACTGAACAAGGAGCCGGTGCTCGTCGAGTACGGCAAGTCGTTCTTCCCGGTGCTGTTCATCGTGCTGGTGCTGCGTTCGTTCCTGGTCGAGCCCTTCCAGATCCCGTCGGGGTCGATGAAGCCGACCCTGGAAGTGGGCGACTTCATCCTGGTGAACAAGTTCGCCTACGGCATCCGCCTGCCGGTGCTGGACACCAAGGTGATCCCGGTGGGTGACCCGCAGCGTGGCGATGTCATGGTGTTCCGCTACCCCAGCGACCCGAACATCAACTACATCAAGCGCGTCATCGGCGTACCGGGCGACACCATCCGCTACACCAGCGACAAGCGCCTGTACATCAACGACCAGGCCGTGGCCGAGTCGCTGGTGGGCGAGGAGCCGGGCACCCTGGGCAGCGTGACCCTGTACCAGGAGAAGCTGGGCGCCGTGGAGCACATGATCCGCAAGGAAATGACCCGCTTCCGCATCGAACCGGGCAAGCAGTGGAAAGTGCCGGCCGGCCATTACTTCATGATGGGCGACAACCGCGACAACTCCAACGACAGCCGCTACTGGAACGACCCGAAGATCCCGAAGGACCTGCTGGGCATGGTTCCGGACCGCAATATCGTCGGCAAGGCGTTCGCGGTCTGGATGAGCTGGCCGGATCCGAAGATGCGCAATCTGCCGAATTTCTCGCGAGTCGGCGTGATTCACTAAACTTGTGAGACGTTGCAGGCCGACCAGGCTGGAACGGTGCTAGAAAAAGGGCGGGGCTGCACGCGGGGAGCGAGGCAGCCCCGCTTCACTTGGATCCGCCGCGGTTGGCGGGCAAATAAGAAAGATACCGACATGAGGTCGATATGACGTACGCACGTTCGCAAAAGGGTATGTCGTTGCTGGGTTGGCTGGTCGTTCTCGCCGTCGTGGCGTTTCTCGCCAGTGCGGCGTTCAAGATCATCCCGCATTACCTGGACTACTACGCCATCGAGAAGGCCATCACCTCGGTGGAAACCGACAAGGCCGCCGAAGTGCGCAGCGTCCCGGAGTTCTACTCCTACGTGAGCAAGGCGCTGATGCTCAACAACATCCGCGACCTCAAGCTGGAAGATGCCCTGGACGTGAAGCTCGAGAACAACGAGTTCCGTGCCCACCTGAAATACGAAAAACGCGAGCCACTGGTGCAGAACATCGACCTGGTGGTCAAATTTGACAAAGAATTCCGTGTACGAATGCCGTGAGTAACAACAGTCTGGATCGACTCGAGCGCAAGCTTGGCTACACCTTCCGCGACCAGGACCTGATGGTCCTGGCGCTGACCCATCGCAGTTTCGCCGGGCGCAACAACGAGCGCCTGGAGTTCCTCGGCGACGCCATCCTCAACTTCGTCATCGGCGAAGCCCTGTTCACCCACTTTCCCCAGGCCCGCGAAGGCCAGTTGTCGCGCCTGCGTGCGCGACTGGTGAAGGGTGAGACCCTGGCCCTGCTGGCCCGCGGTTTCGAGATCGGGGATTACCTGCGACTGGGCTCGGGCGAGCTCAAAAGCGGCGGTTATCGCCGCGAGTCGATCCTGGCTGACGCCATGGAGGCGCTGATCGGCGCCATCTACCTGGACACCGGCATGGATTCCGCCCGCGAGCGGATCATGGACTGGCTCGGCCCGCAACTGCGCGAGCTGACCCCGGTGGATACCAACAAGGACCCCAAGACCCGCCTGCAGGAATTCCTGCAGTCGCGCGGGTGCGAATTGCCGCGTTACGACGTGGTGGACATCCAGGGCGAACCGCATTGCCGCACTTTCTTCGTGGAGTGCGAGGTGGCCCTGCTGAACGACAAGACCCACGGTCACGGCGGCAGCCGCCGCATCGCCGAGCAGGTGGCCGCCGCCGCTGCGCTGGCGGCCCTGGGCGTGGAGAATGGCCATGAGTGAGCACGAGCAAGACCAGCACGACCCATCCGAGCACGATGAAGCAGGAGCCGTTCGTTGCGGTTACGTCGCCATCGTCGGCCGCCCCAACGTCGGCAAGTCGACCCTGCTCAACCACATCCTCGGGCAGAAGCTGGCGATCACCTCGCGCAAGCCGCAGACCACCCGGCACACCCTGCTGGGCATCAAGACCGAGGGTGACGTGCAGGCGGTGTATGTCGACACCCCCGGCCTGCACAAGGACAACGACAAGGCGCTCAACCGCTACATGAACCGTTCGGCCAGCGCCGCGCTGAAGGACGTCGACGTGGTGATCTTCGTCGTCGACCGCAACCGCTGGACCGACGAAGACCAGATGGTCTACGACAAGGTCAAGTACGTGAGCTGCCCGGTCCTGCTGGCGGTGAACAAGGTCGACCGCATGGAAGACAAGGGCGAGCTGCTGCCGCACCTGCAGTGGCTGGCCGAGCAGTTGCCCAACGCCGAAGTCGTGCCGATTTCCGCCCAGCACGGGCAGAACCTCGACGTGCTGGAAGGCCTGGTGGCCGAGCGCCTGCCGGAAAATGACCACTTCTTCCCCGAAGACCAGATCACCGACCGCAGCAGCCGCTTCCTCGCCGCCGAACTGGTGCGCGAGAAGATCATGCGCCAGCTGGGCGCGGAGCTGCCGTACCAGGTCGCCGTGGAGATCGAAGAGTTCAAGCAGGACGGTCCGATCCTGCACATCCACGCGCTGATCTTGGTGGAACGCGACGGCCAGAAGAAGATCATCATCGGCGACAAGGGCGAGCGCATCAAAAGCATCGGCCAGAATGCCCGCAAGGACATGGAAGTGCTGTTCGACTCCAAGGTCATGCTCAACCTCTGGGTGAAGGTGAAAGGCGGCTGGTCCGACGACGAGCGCGCACTGCGTTCGCTGGGCTACGGCGACCTCTGACCTTCGGCGCCCCGCGAGCACTCGCGGGGCGCATCCTCCGGGCACCTGAGCGCGCCCGCCTCCCGACTCCCACTCCAGGCGCAGCGCCATGAGCCTCGCTTCTACAGCCCAAGCCGCCTTCGTCCTGCACAGCCGTCCCTACAAGGAAACCAGCGCGCTGGTGGATTTCTTCACCCCGCAGGGGCGCCTGCGCGCCGTCCTGCGTGGCGCAAGGGGCAAGGCGGGTGCGCTGGCGCGACCGTTCGTGCCGCTGGAAGCCGAGTTCCGCGGGCGCAGCGACCTGAAGAACGTCGTGCGCCTGGAGCCCCATGGCATCCCCAACCTGCTCAGTGGCGAAGCGTTGTTCAGCGGCCTGTACCTGAACGAGCTGATGATCCGCCTGCTGCCGGCGGAAGACCCGCACCCGGTGCTGTTCGAGCATTACCGTGCGACGCTGCCGTTGCTGGCGGCCGGGAGTCCGTTGGAGCCGCTGCTGCGCTCCTTCGAATGGCGGCTGCTGGACGACCTGGGCTATGGTTTTTCCTTGGACACCGATATCGTCGGCCAGGCTGTGGCGCCCGATGGTCTCTACCGCCTGCAGCCAGACTCGGGCCTCGAACCGGTCGGCAGTCTGCAGCCCGGGCTGTTCCACGGTGCCGATCTGCTGGCCATGGCCGAAGCCGACTGGAGCGCACCCGGCGCCCTGGCGGCGGCCAAGCGCCTGATGCGCCAGGCCCTGGCGCCCCATCTTGGCGGCCGACCGCTGGTCAGCCGCGAGCTCTTCATGAATCGCAAGGACAACTCCCGTGACTGAAGCCAACCGTATCCTGCTCGGCGTGAACATCGACCACGTCGCCACCCTGCGCCAGGCCCGCGGCACCCGTTATCCCGACCCGGTGAAAGCCGCGCTGGACGCCGAGGAAGCCGGCGCCGACGGCATCACCGTGCACCTGCGCGAAGATCGCCGGCACATCCAGGACCGCGACGTGCGCGTGCTGGCCGAAGTGCTGCAGACCCGCATGAATTTCGAGATGGGCGTCACCGAGGAGATGATGAAGTTCGCCGAGATCATCCGCCCGGCGCACGTCTGCCTGGTTCCGGAGACCCGCCAGGAACTGACTACCGAAGGCGGCCTGGACGTCGCCGGCCAGGAAGCGCGCATCCGCGAAGCGGTCCAACGCCTGGCCGCCGCCGGCTGCGAGGTGTCGCTGTTCATCGATCCGGACCAGCGCCAGATCGAAGCCTCCGCACGCATTGGCGCGCCGGCGGTGGAGCTGCACACCGGCCGTTATGCCGACGCGCACAACCCGGCCGAAGCGGCCCATGAGCTGGCGCGCATCCGCGATGGCGTGGAGTTCGGCTTGTCCCATGGTTTGATCGTCAACGCCGGCCATGGCCTGCATTACCACAATGCCGAGCCGGTCGCGGCGATCGCCGGGATCAACGAGCTGAACATCGGCCATGCCATCGTCGCCCATGCGCTGTTCGTGGGCTTCAAGCAGGCGGTTGCGGAGATGAAGGCGCTGATCGTGGCGGCGAACTGGTGCTGGAAACCCTGGTGGTGGAAGGCGACGTGAACACCGTGTTGGTGCCCGAGGACCGTTA
>NZ_JBGLYK010000156.1:0-13922 GCF_047304025.1 Pseudomonas sp. Pseusp97
GGATTTGAACCTACGACCTTCGGGTTATGAGCCCGACGAGCTACCAGACTGCTCCATCCCGCGGCGGCCATTCTACGCAGCTGGCCCCTGGTGTCAATTAAAATCGGGAAAAATTTATTTTCTATCAGATATTTAGCTCAGCTGAGCGGCCGCGCGGCGGCTGTCGGAAGAAGGGGCCCCGACCGCCTGTGGATAAGCGGATCGACGGTGTTTTGCATTACCATGAGCGGGTTTTCCGCCGCCGATCCGCGCGGCTTCCGATGGTGATGCAGGCGCCTTCTTCGTGACGTTGCAGAGAAAGATCATCCACATCGATTGCGACTGCTTCTACGCCGCCATCGAGATGCGCGACGACCCCAGCCTGGCGGGCAAGCCGCTGGCCGTGGGTGGTTCGCCGGACAAGCGTGGCGTGGTCGCGACCTGCAACTACGAGGCGCGCGCCTACGGCCTGCACTCGGCCATGGCGATGCGCACAGCGGTAAAGCTTTGCCCCGACCTCACCATCGTGCGCCCGCGCATGGACGTCTATCGCGAGGCTTCGCGGGACATCCACGCGATCTTCCGCGACTACACCGACCAGATCGAACCGCTGTCGCTGGACGAGGCCTACCTCGACGTCACCGGCAGCGAGCGCTGCGGCGGCAGTGCGACGCGCATCGCCCGGGAAATTCGCCAGCGCGTCTGGGAAACCCTGCACATCACGGTGTCCGCCGGGGTCGCGCCGAACAAGTTCATTGCCAAGATCGCCAGCGACTGGCGCAAGCCCAACGGCCTGTTCGTGGTCACGCCGGACGAGGTGGACGGCTTCGTCGCCGAATTGCCGGTGAAGAAGCTGCATGGCGTGGGCAAGGTCACCGCCGAGAAGCTGGCGCGGCTGGGGATCCGCACCTGCGCGGACCTGCGCGACTGGTCGCGCATCCAGCTGGCCAAGGAGTTCGGCAGTTTCGGCGAGCGGCTCTGGGGCTTGTCGCGGGGCATCGACGAGCGTCCGGTGCAGGTGGACAGCCGGCGCCAGTCGATCAGCGTGGAAAACACCTTCGACCAGGACCTGCCGGACCTCGCCGCCTGCCAGGACGAGTTGCCGTCGCTGCTGAGCGAGCTGGAGCGGCGCATGACACGCCTGGATGCCAGCTACCGGCCGGGCAAGCCGTTCATCAAGCTGAAGTTCCACGACTTCACCCAGACCACCCTGGAACAGGCGGGCGCGGCGCGGGACCTGGAAAGCTACCGGCTATTGCTGGGGCAGGCCTTCCAGCGCGGCAACAAGGCTGTGCGGCTGATCGGCGTGGGCGTGCGCCTGGTCGATCTGCGCGGGGCCCACGAGCAGCTCACACTCTTCTAGCGGTTGTCAGCAGGTCAGCCTTCGGGCCACAGGCGCATGGCGCGGCCGCTGGCGGGCCACAGGCGCAGCTCGCCTTCCTCGGTGATATCCCAGCGCTGCACTTCGCCGAGCATCCTGAGGAACTGCTGCTCCTGCTCCATCACCAGGTCGGCGCAGAGCTTGCGGGTGGCGCCGGGCTGACCGAAGGTCAGCTGCTCACCTTCGAGCTTGTAGCTGGCGAACCAGTGGTTGCAGCCGGCGCTGCCGTAAGCTCGGCCGTTGCCGTCCAGGGTCAGGCTGATGTGCGTGTAGTCGATCAGCGGGCGCTCGCCGACCCACTCCACACGGTAGGTCTGCTCGGTTTCGGGGACCGGCTTGCTGGCGCAGCCGGCCAGGGCCAGCGCGGTGCAGGCGCTGGCGATCAGGGCTTTCATGCAGTCTCCTTGCTCTGGCATTCCGGGCAGAGGTGGCGGCTGCCGACCTTGGCCCATCCGAGTTCGGCGATGCGCTGCTCGGCGGCGGGCTGCTGGGCAGCCTTGCCGAGGGTGGCATCGACGGCGAATTCGAAGTCCAGTGTAGCCCCGCAGCCGTCGCAGTTGACCTTCCACTCATGGATACCCAGTTCGCGGAACACCGGGCCCCTGGCCACGGCCATCCACTGTCCCGGCGGGTTGATCAGGTGGCGGACCTTTTCCACTTCCAGGGTCATGCTCAGGCTCTTGCTGCCCTTGAGGCTGACCAGCAGGGTATCGCCGGTCTTGATCGAGCCACCGATGCCGGTGACCTGGTAGCGGCCCGGAGTCAGTGCGCGGCACTCGTTGAGGGTGAATTGCGGGTTGAGCAGGGTGTAGCGGAAATCGTGCTGGGCCATGGGTCCTCCGGGAAAGCGCGGCATTCTAGGGCGCGTGGCCTGCGGATGCGAGCGCCTTCTGCTCAGTTTTTCACCAGATTGACCGGTGCGCCGGCCCGCCAGGCGGCGATGTTGGCCAGGGTGGTCTGGGCGATTCCGGCCAGCGCCTCGCGGGTGAGGAAGGCCTGGTGCGCGGTGATGATCACGTTGGGGAAGGTCAGCAGGCGCGCCAGCACGTCGTCCTGCAGTGGCTGGTCGGAGCGGTCGGCGAAGAATATCTCGGCCTCCTCTTCATAGACGTCCAGGCCGAGGTAGCCGAGCTGGCCGCTTTTCAGCGCCTCGATCAGTGCCGGGGTATCCACCAGCGCGCCGCGGCCGGTGTTGATCAGCATGGCGCCGCGCTTCATGCGCTGCAGGCTCCGGGCATTGATCAGGTGGCGGGTCGCCTCGTTGAGCGGGCAGTGCAGGCTGATGATGTCCGACTGCGCGAGCAGCTCGTCCAGTTCGACGAAGCGCCCGCCCAGGGTCTCGATAGCGTCGTTGGGATAGGGATCGTAGGCCAGGATGTGGCAGCCGAAGCCGCTCATGATGCGGGCGAAGACTTCGCCGATCTGCCCGCTGCCGATCACCCCGACAGTGCGCCCGTGCAGGTCGAAGCCGGTCAGGCCGTGCAGGGAGAAGTCACCTTCGCGGGTGCGGTTGTAGGCGCGGTGCAGATGTCGACAGAGTGCCAGGACCAGTCCTACGCCATGTTCGGCCACGGCGTGGGGCGAATAGGCCGGTACGCGCACCACGGCCAGCCCCAGCGCTTGGGCGGCGGCCAGGTCGACGTGGTTGTAGCCGGCCGAGCGCAGGGCGATCAGTTTCGTGCCGCCGGCGGCCAGGTGTTCCAGGACCGGACGCGACAGGTCATCGTTGACGAAGGGGCAGACGACCTCGAAGCCCATGGCCAGGGCGACGGTGTCCTCGCGCAACTGCGCCTGCTGGAAGTGCAGCTCGAAACCGTGGCCGTGGTTGGCGGCGAGGAAGCTGTCGCGGTCATAGGTCTGGTTGCTGAACAGGATGATGCGCATCGGTTGATTTCCGTCTTCAGTGCGTCTGGCCGGTTTCGACTTCGAGGCGGCCCTCGGTCGCCTGTGCCAGCTCGGCCATGGCCTTGTCCAGCTCGTCCAGTGCGGCAGGTGCGTCCGGTTCGTTCTGCTTGAGCAGCGTCTCGGCGCGCTGGCAGGCCGCGCGCAGCATCGGTACGCCGCAGTAGCGGGTGGCGCCGTGCAGACGGTGGATGCGTTCGAGCAGGGTGTTGCGGTCGTTGCGCTCGCGCGCCTGGCGGATCACCTGGCGGTCGGCCGAGAGCGAGGCGAGCAGCATGCCGAGCATGTCGGCGGCCAGCTCCGGCTTGCCGGCGGCCAGGCGCAGGCCCTCTTCCGGGTCCAGCACGCTGAGGCCTTCCAGGCCGGATTCGGCGTGGCGCGGCCGCTCGTCGCGCGGTTCGCCCAGCGCGAGGCCAGTCCACTTGAGAATGACCTGGACCAGTTGCCGCTCGTCGATCGGCTTGGTCAGGTAGTCGTCCATGCCGCCCTGCTGCAGGGCGCGCTTCTCATTGGCCAGCGCGTGGGCGGTGAGGGCGATGATCGGCACGGGGTTGACCTCGCGGTCGCTCTCCCAGTGGCGGATCGCCTCGGTGGCCTGGCGCCCATCCATGACCGGCATCTGCACGTCCATGAAAACCAGATCGAAACGCTCGCGCTGCACGGCCTCGACGGCGGCAAGCCCGCTGTCGACGGCGACGACCTCGGCGCCCAGGTCGGTCAGCAGGGTCTTCACCAGCAGCAGGTTGGCCGGGTTGTCGTCGACGCAGAGCAGGCGCGGCGTGCGCTCTAGTCCGCCGTTGACGCTCTTCTCCCGACGGCTCGGACGCAGGTGCAGGAGTTCGTTCATCGCCTGCTGCAGTTTGCGCGTGCAGGCCGGTTTGCTCTGTACCTGGGCATCGGGCAGCACGTCGTTGTAATGCGCCTGTTCGATGGTGGGGCAGAGCACCAGGCTCTTGCAGCCGTGCTGTTCGAGCTCGCGGATGGACTGGCGCAGCGCCTCCGGCGGGTGCTCGGCGGCGGTCACGCCGAGCAGCGCCAGGGTGATCGGCGCCTTGTCCGCCGGCCCGTCCAGCAGGGTCTTCTGCAGCGTCGCGAGGTCAGGGAACTCGGTCACTTCCAGGCCGCAGTCCTCCAGCTGGTGGTGCAGGGCGGTGCGCGTCAGCTCGTGCGGTTCGTACAGCGCCACGCGCAGGCCGCCGGCCAGGGCGTGGGGCAGGTCGTCGCCGTCGTCGCGCGCCTTGGGCAGGTTGAGGCTGATCCAGAATTCCGAGCCATCGCCGGCACTGCTTTCCACGCCGATCTCGCCGCCCATCTGCTCGATCAGGCGCTTGGAAATGACCAGCCCCAGGCCGGTGCCGCCGGCCTGGCGCGACAGCGAGTTGTCGGCCTGGCTGAAGGCCTGGAACAGCGCGCGCAGGTCGGCGTCGGTCAGGCCCACACCGGTGTCCTGCACGCTGATGCGCAGCTGCGCGCGGTCGTCGCTCTCGTCCTCGAGCATGGCGCGCACGGCGATGCTGCCGTCGTGGGTGAACTTGATGGCATTGCTCACCAGGTTGGTCAGCACCTGCTTCAGGCGCTGCGGGTCGCCCACCAGCTGCAGCGGAGTGTCGCGGTAGATCAGGCTGACCAGCTCCAGGTGCTTCTCGTGGGCGGCGGGGGCGAGGATGGTCAGGGTGTCCTGGATCAGTTCGCGCAGGTTGAACGGGATGTTCTCCAGCACCAGTTTGCCGGCCTCGATCTTCGAAAAGTCGAGGATCTCGTTGATGATCCCCAGCAGGCTTTCGGCGGATTTGTGGATAGTCGAGAGGTAATCCTGCTGGCGGCTGGTCATCTCGCTCTTCTGCAACAGGTTGGTGAAGCCGAGGATGCCGTTGAGCGGGGTGCGGATTTCGTGGCTCATGTTGGCGAGGAACTCGGACTTGATCCGGCTCGCCTCCAGGGCCTCCTTGCGCGCGAGGTCCAGCTCGATGTTCTGGATCTCGATGGTCTCCAGGTTCTGCCGCACGTCCTCGGTGGCCTGGTCGATGTTGTGCTGCATCTCTTCCTGGGCGCTCTGCAGCGCCTCGGCCATGCGGTTGATGCCGCCGGCCAGTTCGTCCAGCTCGTGACTGCCCAGGGCCGGCAGGCGGGTTTCCAGGCGACCTTCCTTGAGCTGGGCGACGCCCTGGGCGATCTGCCCCAGGGGCGCGTTGATCGCGCGGCTCATGCGCAGGGCGAGGAGGGCGGTGACGGCCAGGCCCGCGCCGATCAGCAGCAGGCTGGTAAACAGGCTGCGGTAGCCGCGCAGCAGGGTGCCGTGGTGCGACAGCTCCAGTTCGACCCAGCCCAGCAGCTTCTCGGCATCTTCGTCCGGGTCGCCGGACAGGCTGCGGTGCTTGCCCAGCACCGGCAGGAGGAAGTGAGTGGTATCCAGGCTGCTCGCCATGCTCAGGTGCGAGCCGTCGCCCGACGGCATGGGAGTGAGGATGCTGGGGCCGGCGTGGACCAGTTTTTCCCGGTCCGGATTGAGGAAGGTCACGGCGCGCACGTCGGGCTGGTCCAGCGCTTCGTTGGCGATGCGCTCGAGCAGCTCGTTGTTGTGATTGGCCATGGCCGGGGCGGACAGTGGCGCCAGTTGCTCGGCGATCAATTGGCCGCGCTCGATCAACTGGGCGTGCATGTCCGACAGCTGCACCCAGGTGAAATAGCCGCCCAGCACCAGCGCCAGCAGGCTGGTGGGCAGCAGGGTGAGCAGCAGTACCCGTCCCTTGATGCCGAGATCCTTGAACACGCGTTTCCTCCGATGCGTTTATCCCCGGCAGTGTAGCGGTTCGGATCTTCGTCGGAAGCCCTTTGCCTTGCCGAGACTGCGCGGAATCGTGAATACTTCGCGCAATTGCTAATCACTCTTATTTAATATGAATGTCATCGCTTCCTCCGGCCTGCGCCTGCTGACCATCGAGGACGACCCGACCCTGGGCGCCCACCTGTCTTCCCACCTGAGCGAGCGCGGTTTCGAGGTCACCTGGTGCCAGGATGGCGACGAAGGCCTGGCCGAGGCGCGCGGCGGCGATTACGACCTGGTGCTGATGGACATCATGCTGCCCGGCACCGGCGGCCTGGACATCCTCCGCACCCTGCGCCGCGAGCGCGCGGTGCCGGTGATCCTGATGTCCGCCCTGGGCGCCGAACAGGACCGCATCGCCGGCTTTTCCCAGGGCGCCGACGACTACCTGCCCAAACCCTTCAGCCTTGCCGAACTGAGCGTGCGCGTGGATGCAGTGCTGCGCCGCGTGGCGCTGGAGCGCGGCAGTCAGCCCCTGAGCAGCGCCCCGACCGGGCTGCAGATGGGCCCGCTGAAGGATGACGTCGCCCTCGATGGCCAGTGGGCCGGCCTGACCGGCACCGAGTACCGCCTGCTGGAAACCTTCCTCGGCAGCCAGGGCGAGACCCTGAGCAAACCCTTCCTTTATCAGCACGTGCTGCACCGCGCCTTCACCGCGCACGACCGCAGCCTGGACATGCATGTCAGCCACCTGCGCCGAAAACTGCAGGCCATCGGCTACCTCCGCCACCAGTTGCACACCGTCTGGGGCAAGGGCTACGTCTTCGCCGAGGCCGAGGACTGATGCCCGGCCGCCACTCGCTGTTCTGGAAGCTCGCCGTTGCCCTCGTGGCGCTGTGCCTGGCGGTGATCTGGCTGTCCTGGAACTGGGGCAAGCAGATGGAGCGCGACAGCTACTATCTGTCCGAGGCGGCGCGGCAGGTGCTCGCCGGTTATGCCGACGAGGCCCAGCAGGCCTGGCGCAAGGACGGGGCGGCGGGCGTCGACGCCTGGCTGGCGCAGATGAAGCAGCGCGAGCCGGTGTGGATGGTGGTACTGGATGCGCGCTTGCAGTCGCTGGGCACGCGGCCGCTACCCAGCGAGGATGTGGCACACCTGACCTTCCAGCGCGGGCCGGACTGGCCGGTGAGCTCGCGCTCGGCGACCCTGCCGTACATTGGCATTCCCTTCCCGGACGAGCCGGGCGCCGGCCGGCTGGTGGTGCAGCTGCCGCAGCGCTTCCTGCCCGGCGGGCTGAGCTTCCTGCGCCAGTCCATCAGCCATGCGCTGGTGCCGGCGATCCTGGCGCTGCTGCTCTGCGGGCTGATCTACCGCCGCCTGGTGCGCCCGCTCAAGCGCCTGCGCGAGCACGCCAATGCCCTGCAGGCGGACAACCTCGGTTCGGTCGCCGGCCCTGAACTGAGCGCCCGCCGCGACGAACTCGGCGAGCTGGGTCGCGCACTGGACCATATGGCCGAGCGTCTGCGCGGCCATGTCGGCCTGCAACGCCAGCTGCTGCGCGACCTGTCCCATGAATTGCGTACGCCGCTGAGCCGCCTGCGGGTGGCCGGTGAGAGCTCCATCAGCGAAGCCGCGCTGCGCCAGCGCGTGGAGCGCGAGGTGGAAGTGATGCAGCGCCTGGTCGCCGACACGCTTGAACTGGCCTGGCTGGACACCGAGCGGCCGCGCGTGGAGCTGGAAGAAATCGACCTGCGCTCGCTGTGGGACCTGCTGGTGGACGACGCGCGCTTCGAGGCGGGCTGGGGCACCGAGCGCTTCCTTTATCAGGTGCCGGCGGACTGCCGCCTGCGCGGTCATCTCAACGGCCTGGCGCAGGCGCTGGAAAATCTGCTGCGCAACGCCATCCGCCATTCGCCGGAACATGGCCGCATCCGCCTGAGCGGCCGGCGCGAATCCGGCGGCTGGCACCTGTGGCTGGAGGACGACGGCCCCGGCGTGGCGCAAAGTGACCTGGAGCGCATCTTCCTGCCCTTCACCCGGCTTTCCGATGCGCGCACCGGCGAGGGCTTCGGCCTGGGCCTGAGCATCGCCCGCAGCTCGCTGCGCATGCAGGGCGGCGAGCTGTGGGCGGACTGCGCCGGAGCGGGCCTGCGCGTGCACCTGCGGCTGCCCGATGCGGCGGCGGCCTGACGCGGCTGCTGGCCGCCGAACACGGCTTGTTAGGAAGTTTCGTATGGCGAGGCGTCGTTTGCCGGTATCATAGGGAGTCATCCCCTCTCGCGATCCGGAACCGAGTGCCTCCATGACCGTGCAGTACCCGACTATCGCCGATTGCGTCGGCAACACCCCGCTGGTGCGCCTGCAGCGCCTGGCCGGGGAAACCTCCAACACCCTGCTGGTGAAACTCGAGGGCAACAACCCCGCGGGTTCGGTGAAGGATCGCCCGGCGCTGTCGATGATCACCCGTGCCGAACTGCGCGGCGATATCAAGCCCGGCGACACGCTGATCGAAGCCACTTCCGGCAACACCGGCATCGCCCTGGCGATGGCGGCGGCGATCAAGGGCTACCGCATGATCCTGATCATGCCCGACAACTCCACCGCCGAACGCAAGGCCGCCATGACCGCCTACGGCGCCGAGCTGATCCTGGTGACCAAGGAGCAGGGCATGGAAGGCGCCCGTGACCTCGCCGACCAGATGGCGCGCGAAGGCCAGGGCAAGGTGCTCGACCAGTTCGCCAACGGCGACAATCCGATCGCCCACTATCACTCCACCGGCCCGGAAATCTGGCAGCAGACCGGCGGCGAGATCACCCATTTCGTCAGCTCCATGGGCACCACCGGCACCATCATGGGCGTGTCGCGCTACCTCAAGGAGCAGAACCCCAACGTGCAGATCGTCGGCCTGCAGCCGATGGAAGGCTCGGCCATCCCCGGCATCCGCCGCTGGCCGCAGGAGTACCTGCCGAAGATTTTCGATGCCACCCGCGTCGACCGCGTCGTCGACATGCAGCAGGGCGAAGCCGAGGACGTCATGCGCCGCCTGGCCCGCGAAGAGGGCATCTTCTGCGGCGTGTCCTCCGGTGGTGCGGTGGCGGCCATGCTGCGCCTGTCGCGCGAGCTGGAAAACGCGACCCTGGTGGCGATCATCTGCGACCGTGGCGACCGTTACCTGTCCTCGGGCGTGTTCGACTCCAACTGACATGGCCAAGCAGAGATCCGGCCTGCGCTTCCAGCCCAGCGGCGGAACGCGCAGCCCAGCGGTACCGGTGGGCAAGAAGCAGCGCCTGAACATCGAGCGCCTGGCCCACGACGGCCGCGGCATCGCCCACCTCGACGGGCGCACCTGGTTCGTCGACAACGCGCTGCCGGGCGAATCGGTGGAAGCCCGCGTGCTGTCCGCTCGCGCGCAGGTCGTCGACGCCCGCAGCGAACGTATCCTCACCGCCGCCGCCAATCGCCGCGCCGAGCCTTGCCCGGTAGCGGGCACCTGCGGCGGCTGCAGCCTGCAGCACCTGTCCCACGCCGACCAGTTGGCGCTCAAGCAGCGCACCCTGGCCGAGCAGCTGGAGCGCTTCGCCGGCCTGGTCCCGGAAGAATGGGCCGCGCCGCTGGTCGGACCGGAATTCGGCTACCGCCGCCGCGCCCGCCTCGCCGTGCGCTGGGACGTGAAGGCCAAGCGCCTGGAAGTGGGCTTCCGCGCCGCCGCCAGCCAGGCCATCGTCGCCTTCGACGACTGCCTGGTACTGGTGCCCGAGTTGCAGGCCCTTGCTCGCGAGTTGCCGGAGCTGCTGCGCAGCTTCGCCAAGCCGCAGTCCCTGGGCCATGTCGAGCTGTTCCACGGTACTTCCAGCGCACTGCTGCTGCGGCATATCGAACCTTTGTCCGATAGCGACCGTGCGCGACTGCTGGAATTCTGTTCGGCACGGGATGTGCAGCTGTGGTTGCAAGGCGACGGCGAACCGACGCTCAGCTCCGAGGCTGCAGAAAACACTGGGAACCGCGGGCTCGGCTTCCGGCTCGAAGCCTGGAATCTGACCCTGGCCTATCGCCCCGGCGACTTCGTTCAGGTGAACGAGCCGGTGAACGAGGCCATGGTTGCCCAGGCGCTGGACTGGCTGAAGCCGGGCAGCGAGGAGCGCGTGCTGGACCTGTTCTGCGGCCTGGGCAACTTTGCCCTGCCGCTGGCTCGCCAGGTGCGCGAGGTGGTTGGCGTAGAAGGCGTGCAGACCATGGTCGAGCGCGCTGCCGCCAACGCCGTCGCCAACGGCCTGACCAATACCCGGTTCCATCAGGCGGACCTGACGAAACCGCTTGCCGGCGCCCCCTGGGCGGCGGAGGATTTCACCGCCGTGCTGCTCGACCCTCCGCGTGACGGAGCCTTCGAGCCGGCGCGGCAAATGCGTTCACTGGGCGCCCAGCGGATACTCTATGTGTCCTGCAATCCGGCGACCCTGGCGCGCGACGCTGGCGAACTGGCCCGACAGGGCTATCGCTGCAAACGCGCCGGCATCCTCGACATGTTCCCGCAGACGGCCCATGTCGAGGCCATGGCTTTGTTCGAGGCAGGCTAGGAAGGCCTGCGCAATCCGACCGGCTCAAGCAAGAAAGGCCGGCGCAGTGAGCGGTGTGTTGTGGCGCACCGTGGGGAAGGGTAGACACGATGGTACAGGTGAGAGCGCACCAGCCGGTCAACACCGACGGCAGCATCAATCTCGAGGCCTGGCTGGACCACGTCCAGACCCTGGTCCCGGGCCTGGATCGCAAGGTCCTGCTGGAAGCCTGCGAGTTCGCTCGCGAGGTGGAAGACAGGGCTGTCAGCACGGCTGACAACTCCTGGGCGGACGGCACCTCCAGCTTCCAGACGGGACTGGAGATCGCCGAGATCCTGGCGGACCTCAAGCTCGACCAGGAGTCCCTGGTCGCCGCGGTGATCTACCGTGGCGTGCGCGAGGGCAAGGTCAAGCTCGAGGACGTGGCACAGCGCTTCGGCCCGGTGGTCGCCAAGCTGATCGAAGGCGTGCTGCGCATGGCCGCGATCAGCACCAGCCTCAACCCGCGGCAGTCCCTGGTGCTCGGCACCCAGGCGCAGATCGAGAACCTGCGCAAGATGCTGGTGGCCATGGTTGACGACGTGCGCGTCGCGCTGATCAAGCTGGCCGAGCGCACCTGCGCGATCCGCGCGGTGAAGAACGGCGACGAAGAAAAGCGCATGCGCGTCGCCCGCGAGGTGTTCGATATCTACGCCCCGCTGGCCCACCGCCTGGGCATCGGCCATATCAAGTGGGAGCTGGAAGACCTGTCTTTCCGCTACCTGGAACCCGACCAGTACAAGCAGATCGCCAAGCTGCTGCACGAGCGCCGGCTGGACCGCGAGCAGTACATCGCCACCGTGATGCAGCAGCTCAAGGACGCCCTGGCCGCCACCGGCATCAAGGCGGACCTGTCCGGGCGCGCCAAGCACATCTATTCCATCTGGCGGAAGATGCAGCGCAAGGGCCTGGACTTCAGCCAGATCTACGACGTGCGCGCCGTGCGCGTGCTGGTGCCGGAAATGCGCGACTGCTACACCGCGCTGGGCATCGTGCACACCCTGTGGCGGCACATCCCCAAGGAATTCGACGACTACATCGCCAACCCCAAGGAAAACGGCTACCGCTCGCTGCACACCGCGGTGATCGGTCCCGAGGGCAAGGTGCTGGAAGTGCAGATCCGCACCCACGCCATGCACGAGGAAGCCGAGCTGGGCGTCTGCGCGCACTGGCGCTACAAGGGCACCGACGTCAAGGCCAGCTCCAACCACTACGAAGAGAAGATTTCCTGGCTGCGCCAGGTGCTCGAGTGGCACGAGGAACTGGGCGACATCGGCGGCCTGGCCGAGCAGCTGCGGGTGGATATCGAGCCCGACCGGGTCTACGTCTTCACCCCCGACGGCCACGCCATCGACCTGCCCAAGGGTTCCACGCCGCTGGACTTCGCCTACCGTGTGCATACCGAGGTCGGCCACAACTGCCGAGGCGCCAAGATCAACGGCCGCATCGTGCCGCTGAACTACAGCCTGCAGACCGGCGAGCAGGTGGAGATCATCACTGGCAAGCAGAGCGGGCCGAGCCGTGACTGGCTGAACCAGAACCTGGGCTACGTCACCACCTCGCGGGCGCGGGCGAAGATCGTCCACTGGTTCAAGCTGCAGGCGCGCGACCAGAACGTCGCCGCCGGCAAGGCCATGCTGGAACGCGAACTCGCCCGGCTGGCGCTGCCGCCGGTGGACTTCGAGAAGCTCGCCGAGAAGGCCAACTACAAGACCGGCGAAGACCTGTTCGCCGCCCTGGGCGCCGGCGACCTGCGGCTGGCCCATGTGGTCAACTACGCGCAGCAGTTGGTGGAACCCGAGCGCGGCACCGAGCAGCTCGAACTCATCCCGCGCAAGCCGAGCAAGATCGGCCACGGCAAGCGCGGCGACATCCAGATCCAGGGCGTCGGCAACCTGCTCACGCAGATGGCCGGCTGCTGCCAGCCGCTGCCGGGCGACCCGATCGTCGGCTACATCACCCTCGGTCGCGGCGTCACCATCCACCGCCAGGACTGCGCCACCGCGCTGCAGCTGGCTGGCCGCGAGCCCGAGCGGATCATCCAGGTCAGCTGGGGCCCGGTGCCGGTCAGCACCTATCCGGTGGATATCGTCATCCGTGCCTATGATCGTTCCGGCCTGCTGCGCGACGTCTCGCAGATGCTGCTCAACGAGCGCATCAACGTGCTCGCGGTGAACACCCGCTCGGACAAGGAAGACAACACCGCGATCATGCGCCTGACCATCGAGATTCCCGGCCTCGACTCGCTGGGTCGCCTGCTGGCGCGTATCTCGCAGCTGCCCAACATCATCGAGGCACGTCGCGATCGCGGCGCGGGTGCCAAGGATGCATAAGCTCGAAGACCTGCTTTACCTGATGGCCCGGCTGCGCGACCCGCAGCACGGCTGCCCCTGGGACCTGAAGCAGAGCTACGCGACCATAGTCCCGTACACCCTCGAGGAAGCCTACGAGGTCGCCGATGCGATCGAGCGCGGCGACTTCGATCACCTGCGCGAGGAACTGGGCGACCTGCTCTTCCAGGTCGTCTATTACGCCCAGCTGGCGCGGGAGGAGGGGCGCTTCGAGTTCGATGCGGTGGTCGATGGCATCACCCGCAAGCTGATCCGACGCCACCCGCATGTCTTCCCCGACGGCGACCTGTATGGCGAGTCGGACCCGGAGAAACTGGCGGAAGCGGCGGTCAAACAGCGCTGGGAAGAGCTCAAGGCCGAGGAGCGCGCCGCCAAGGCCGCCGAGCCGGTGCAACTGTCCCTGCTGGACGACGTGCCCAACGCGCTACCTGCGCTGAGCCGCGCCGCCAAGCTGCAGAAGCGCGCTTCCCAGGTCGGCTTCGACTGGGCCGACGCCCTGCCGGTGGTGGACAAGGTCCGCGAGGAACTGGACGAGGTGCTTGAAGCCATGGCCGGCGGCGATACCGACGCCCAGGCGGAAGAGGTGGGCGACCTGCTGTTCGTGGTGGTCAACCTGGCGCGCAAGCTCAAGGTCGACCCGGAAACCGCCCTGCGCGCCGCCAACGCCAAATTCGAACGGCGCTTCCGCTACATCGAGACGGCCCTGCGCGACCAGGGCCGGACCCTGGAAGACAGCAACCTGGAAGAGATGGACGAGCTGTGGGGTGCGGCCAAGCGCGACGAAAAGAACCCGCTCAGCTGTGGATAAGTTCTTCGCTCCAATAAAAAGCCCCGCATTCGCGGGGCTTTTTATTGGCTCTTCGTAGGAGCGGGCGTGGGAGAGAGACAGACCCCACCCCTCCACCCCCCGGCACGCCGGTAGGTGGAAGAGGCGTAGACAAAAAAACGCGACA
>NZ_JBGLYK010000157.1:0-13834 GCF_047304025.1 Pseudomonas sp. Pseusp97
TTCCTGCCCCCGGCCGATGGGCGCAACCGCATGTGGGCCGGCGGCCGCCTGGAATTCCACGAACCGCTGCGCGTCGGCGGCGTGGCGAAGCGCACCACCACCATCCTCAATGTCGAGGAAAAGCACGGCCGTACCGGCTCGCTGCTGTTCGTCACCCTGCGCCACGAATTCGCCCAGGACGGCCGCCTGGCGTTCAGCGAAGAACAGGACATCGTCTACCGCGAGCCCAGCCCGCCCAAGCTCTCCAGCGGCGAAGCGCTGCCGGGCGGGGACTGGAGCGAGGCCGTGGTGCCGTCGCCGATCCTGCTGTTCCGCTACTCCGCGCTGACCTTCAACGGGCACCGCATCCATTACGACTGGCCCTACGTCACCGAGGCCGAGGGCTATCCCGGCCTGGTGGTGCACGGACCGCTGATCGGCACGCTTAACCTGCGCGCGTTCTGCCGCGCCAACCCCCAGGCACGCCTGCGCCGTTACTCCTACCGTGGCCTGCGTCCGCTGATCAGCCCCGAGCCGTTCGACGTCGGTGGCCGCCTGAGCGCCCCCGGCATGGCCGAAGTCTGGGCTGGCAACGGCGCCGGTATCGCCCAGCGCGGCGAAGTGGAATTCGACTGACCGCACCGTTTCCGGTGCCTCCAACAAGAAAGACATGAGGTGTTTCGATGACGTCCACCCCCGAAGAACTCCAGGCCATCCGTGACGGCGTGCGCGCCCTCTGTGCGGAGTTCCCCGCCGAGTACTGGCGCAGGATCGACGAAGAGAAAGGCTTCCCCGAGGAGTTCGTCCGCGCCATGACCGAGGCCGGCTGGCTCTCGGCGATGATCCCGGAAGAATACGGCGGCTCGGGCCTGGGCCTGGCCGAGGCCTCGGTGATCCTCGAAGAGGTGAACCACTGCGGCGGCAACTCCGGCACCATCCACGGGCAGATGTACAACATGTTCACCCTGCTGCGTAACGGCAGCGCCGAGCAGAAGGCCTACTACCTGCCCAAGCTCGCCAGCGGCGAACTGCGCCTGCAGTCCATGGGCGTCACCGAGCCCACCACCGGCACCGACACCACCAAGATCAAGACCACCGCCGTGCGCCAGGGCGACAAGTACGTGATCAACGGCCAGAAGGTGTGGATCTCGCGCATCCAGCACTCCGACCTGATGATCCTGCTGGCCCGCACCACGCCGCTGGCCGAGGTGAAGAAGAAGTCCGAGGGCATGTCGATCTTCCTCGTCGACCTGCGCGAGGCGATCGGCAACGGCCTGACCGTCCAGCCAATCGCGAACATGGTCAACCACGAGACCAACGAGCTGTTCTTCGACAACCTGGAACTGCCGGCCAGCAGACTGATCGGCGAGGAAGGCAAGGGCTTCAAGTACATCCTCGACGGCCTCAACGCCGAGCGCACCCTGATCGCCGCCGAGTGCATCGGCGACGGCCGCTGGTTCACCGAGAAGTCCGCACAGTACGCCCGCGACCGCGTGGTGTTCGGCCGCCCGATCGGGCAGAACCAGGGCGTGCAGTTCCCCATCGCCGAGGCGCATATCGAGATCGAGGCCGCCGACCTGATGCGCTGGCGCGCCTGCCAGGAATACGACAGCGGCAGGAACGCCGGCGCCGCCGCCAACATGGCCAAGTACCTGGCGGCCAAGGCCAGCTGGGAAGCCGCCAACGCCTGCCTGCAGACCCACGGCGGCTTCGGCTTCGCCAACGAGTACGACGTCGAGCGCAAGTTCCGCGAGACCCGCCTGTACCAGGTGGCGCCGATTTCCACCAATCTGATCCTGTCGTACGTGGCCGAGCACCTGCTCGAACTGCCGCGTTCCTTCTAAGCCGGGACGAGAAGAACAATGAACAATACCCACGCCCTGGCCGAGTTCCTTGCCGGCCTGCGCTACGAAGACCTGCCCACCTCCGTGGTCGAGTACACCGAGGAGCTGTTCCTCGACTGGCTCGGCTCGGCGCTGGCCAGCCAGAACCGCCACCCGATCCCGCTGTTCCAGCGCTACGCCCAGCGCATGGGCCCGGCCAGCGGCAAGAGCCGCGTGCTGGTGGACGGCACCGCGACCTCCGCGTACTTCGCCGCGCTGGTCAACGGCGCCAGCTCGCACCTGGTGGAGCAGGACGACCTGCACAACAGCTCCGTGCTGCACCCGGCCACCGTGGTCTTCCCGGCGGCCCTGGCAGCGGCGCAGGAACTGGGCAAATCCGGGCGCGAGCTGATCCTCGCCAGCGTCGCCGGCTACGAGGCGGGCATCCGTATCGGCGAGTTCCTCGGCCGCTCGCACTACCGCATCTTCCATACCACCGCCACGGTTGGCACCCTGGCTGCCGCCGTAGCCGTGGGCAAGCTGCTGGGCCTGGACAGCCGGCAGTTCGTCAACTGCCTGGGCAGCGCCGGCACCCAGGCCGCCGGGCTCTGGGAGTTCCTGCGTGACGCTGCCGATTCCAAGCAGCTGCACACTGCCAAGGCCGCCGCGGACGGTCTGCTCGCCGCCTACCTGACGGCCGATGGCCTGACCGGCGCGCAGAACATTCTTGAAGGCGAACAGGGCATGGCTGCCGGCATGTCCAGCGACGCCGACCCGAGCAGGCTGGTGGACGGCCTGGGCACCCGCTGGGCGCTCTGCGAGACCTCCTACAAGTTCCACGCTTCCTGCCGCCACACCCACCCCGCGGCAGATGCACTGCTGGGCCTGATGCAGCGCGAAGGGCTCAAGCATGGCGACATCGCCAGGGTAACCACCCGCGTGCACCAGGGCGCCATCGATGTGCTCGGCCGCGTGGTGGTGCCGCAGACGGTGCACCAGGCGAAGTTCTCCATGGGCACCGTGCTGGGGCTGATCGCCGTGCACGGCAAGGCCGGACTGGTGGAGTTCGAGGAATTCTCCCTGAACGATGCCGAGGTCTCGGCCTTCCGCGAGAAGGTCAGCATGCAGCTCGATGCGGAAGTAGACGGCGCATACCCGCGGCGCTGGCTCGGTCGTGTCGACGTACTCACCACCGACGGACGCCAGTTGCACGGAGCCATCGACGAACCCAAGGGCGATCCGGGCAACGGCCTGAGCCGTGCCGAGCTGGAAGACAAGTTCCGCCGCCTGCTGGCCTTCGCCGGCCAGCGCAGCGAGGCCGAAGCCGATCGTCTGGTGCAGGCCAGCTGGCGTCTGCACCAGTTGCCGAACCTCGACGCCTTTCACTGACGGCGAGTTGCACTGACCGTGCTCCGGGCGGCCTTGCCGCCCGGTCCCACCGAATCGTAGCGTCGGCCCGCCGGCCGGCGTCTGGAGTTGCCCATGAGTTCGCGTCCCCTCGACGGCATCACTGTCGTCAGCTTGGAACACGCCATCGCCGCGCCGTTCTGCACCCGCCAGCTGGCCGATCTCGGCGCCCGCGTGATCAAGATCGAGCGCCCCGGCGTCGGCGACTTCGCCCGCGGCTATGACGAGCGCGTGCGCGGCCTGGCCTCGCATTTCGTCTGGACCAACCGTTCCAAGGAAAGCCTTTCCCTTGACCTCAAGCAGGAGCCGGCGCAGGCCGTGCTGGAACAGTTGCTGGAGCGCGCCGACGTGTTGGTGCAGAACCTCGCGCCCGGCGCTGCCGCGCGCCTGGGCCTGTCGTTCGAAGCGCTGCACGAGCGCTTCCCGCGACTGATCGTCTGCGACATCTCCGGCTACGGCGAAGGCGGCCCCTACGAGCAGAGGAAAGCCTATGACCTGCTGATCCAGAGCGAGAGCGGCTTCCTCTCGGTGACCGGCGGTCCGGGCGCCGACGAGATGGCCAAGGCCGGGTGCTCGATTGCCGACATTTCCGCCGGCATGTACGCCTACAGTGGCATCCTCTCCGCGCTGCTGCTGCGCGGCCGCACGGGGGAGGGCAGCCGCGTCGAGGTGTCGATGCTCGAAGGCATGGCCGAGTGGATGGGCTTCCCCATGTACTACGCCTTCGAAGGCCAGTCGCAGCCGCCGCGCGCCGGCGCCGCCCACGCCACCATCTATCCCTACGGGCCGTTCCCCACCGGCGATGGCGGCAGCGTCATGCTCGGCGTGCAGAACGAGCGCGAGTGGAAGCTGTTCTGCGAGGTCGTCCTGCAACGTCCGGAGCTGGCGGTCGATCCGCGTTTCACCGCGACCAGCCTGCGCGTGGCCAATCGCGATGCCTTGCGCGCGCTGATCGTCGAAGCATTCATCGACCTCACGGCCGAACAGGTGGTCGAGCGCCTGGAACAGGCGCAGATCGCCAACGCCCACGTCAACGACATGCGTGGCCTGTGGCAACACCCGCAGCTGGCCGCCCGCGACCGCTGGCGCGAGATCGACAGCCCGGCCGGTCGCCTGCCGGCGCTGTTGCCGCCGGTGAACAGTAACGCCTACGCGCCGCGCATGGACGCCGTGCCGGCGCTGGGCGAACAAACGGATGACCTGCTGCAGGAACTGGGTTATACCGCCGGGGATATCCAGCGCCTGCACGAGCAGGGCGCGGTATGACCCAGGAGAGCCCAATGATTCAGCAAAGCCCGGCGGAGCCCATCGTACGAACCGCGCTGTTCGTACCCGGCAGCCGCCCGGAACGTTTCGCCAAGGCCCTGGCCAGCGGCGCCGATGCGGTGATCGTCGACTTCGAGGACGCCGTCGAGGCGTCGCTCAAGGCCCAGGCCCGCGACAATCTGGAAGCCTTCCTCGGTGCCAACCCGGAGGCGCGCGTGCGGGTGCGGGTGAACGCCGCTGGCGATCCGGAGCAGGCAGCCGATCTGGAACTGTGCCGGCGCCTGCCGGGCGTCATCGGCATCCTGCTGCCCAAGGCCGAGCGCGCCATGCAGGTGCGCATCGCTGCTTCGTCCGGCAAGCCGGTGTGGCCGTTGATCGAGAGCGCCCGCGGTCTGCTCGCGCTGGGCGAGATCGCTGCCTGCGAGGGTGTGGAGCGCCTGACCTTCGGCGGCCTGGACCTGGCGCTGGATATCGGCATGAGCAGCGGCACCCAGGCTGCCGCGGTGGTCTACGACCAGGTGCGCCTGAGCCTGCTGCTGCATTCGCGGGTGAACGACCTGCAACCGCCGCTGGATACCGTGTTCCCGGCGTTCGACGACGCCGAAGGCTTCGCCGCGACCATCCGCCATGGCCGCGACCTTGGCTTGCTCGGCGCGCTGTGCATCCATCCCAAGCAGGTGGCCGTGGCCCATGCGGCTTTGGCTCCGAGCGCGGACGAGCTGGACTGGGCGCGGCGGGTGGTCGCTGCGGCCGAGAGCGGCGCGGCGGCCTTCCAGGTGGATGGACAGATGGTCGATGCGCCGGTGCTGGGCCGCGCCCGGCGGCTGCTGGCCAGCGCTGGCGACTGACCTTTGGTGTAGGAGAGAGGGGCGCCATCGTTATTGCTCGCGCCCCCGCTTTACGTCGGGGAATCCGGTGCAATGCGTTCGCGAGCAAGCTCGCTCCTACAGCAGGCGCCTTGCCGCGGTTTTTCCCTTGAACTACGGATTCATCCGCGATGGATTTCGCGGATGAGATCCGCTCCTACGAGGGCGCCGCTCCCGTAGGAGCGGACCTCGTCCGCGAAGCCCAGGCCTTGGCGCGTTATGTGCCCGACGATCTACCGAGGCTTTTCGTAGGAGCGAGCTTGCTCGCGAACCGCCGTCCGCCGGGGCTCCCGTAGCAGCGGACCTTGTCCGCGAAATCCTGTCGCTGGCACGGCAACCGTAGGGCGCATAACCCGGAACGGGTTATCCGCCGATGGCCTCGCGGCGGATAACGCTGGCGCGTTATGCGCCCTGCGATCTACCGAGGCTTTCCGTAGGAGCGAGCTTGCTCGCGAACCGCAGCCCTCAAAGATCGCGTAGGAGCGGACCTTGTCCGCGAATCCATGCCCTGGCATGGGATACCCATCTCCAGCACGAAGCCCTGCGCGCAGATCGGCCCCGAGGCCGATGAGTTCAATCCAGCAACCCCCGCGCCCGCGCAATCGCCACCGCTTCGGTACGCCCCTGGGCGCCGAGCTTGGCGTTGATGTTGCGCAGGTGCGATTTCACGGTGAATTCGGAGAGGAACATCTTCTCGGCGATCACCTTGTTCCGGTGCCCGGCCGCCAGCAGGCGGATCACCTGGATCTCGCGGGTGGTAAGGCCTTCACCGGCGGCGCCGGGCGCCTGGCCGTTGCTCGGCGTCTCTCCGTGGCCGACGAAGCGCTGCAGCAGGGTGGTGAGAAAGCGCGGCTCGATCCCCAGCGCCCGCGACTGCGCCTGATGGGGAACCGCCCAGCGTTGCAGCAGGCTGCCCAGGCGCGGCCCCTCGTCGAGGAAGGTGCGCATGAAGCCCTCGTGACTGGCAAAACGCAGCGCCTCGCTGAGCGCCTCGAAGGACTCTTCGGTGCGCTCCAGGGCATTGAGCGCCAGGGCGTGCAGCAGGCGCAGCTTGAGTTCGCGGCGGTGGTGCTGGCGGGCATTGGCCTCGGCCATGGCTTCGCGCAGCTCGCGCTCGGTGTCCTCGCAGTCGCCCTGGGCGATGCGCAGGCGGAAACGAGCGATGCTCGGCGTATCGACGTCATTGCCGTGCAGCAGGATGCCGGGCTGTTCCCAGTCACTATGGATTTCGGCGTAGCGCAGCGCCTGGCGTGCCGATTCCAGGCGATTCTCCAGGGTCGCCGCGCGGGCTCGCTCCAGCCACGCCGAACAGATCACCCGCGCCGAACCGGCTTGCTGGCCGATCTGCTCCAGGTCCGCCAGCAGGCGCAGCCAAGTGTCGCGGTCGCCCTTGAGCAGGGCGACGCGGGCCAGCAGCACATGGGAGGAAATCAGCGAATCCGGCGGGCTGCTTTCCTTGGCGTGGGGCAGGACCTCGCCCAGCAGTTGCTCCACTTCGTCCAGCGCGTCGGTTTCGTAAAGGGCGATGGAGAGCGTGATCTCCAGCGACGGCCGCCCGGCCAGGGCCTTTTCCGCGTCGCCCGAAGACTGGTTAGGGAAGGCTGCCTGCAAGCGTGCCAGGGCATTGCCCAGCCGCCCCTGGATCATGTCCAGCACGCCCTCCAGGCAACTGGCGACGCTGCCCATCGACTGGGTGCGGCTCTGCGAACAGCGCAGGATGGCCCGCGACAGCAGGCGCCTTGCCTCTTCGTAGCGACCGGTGGAAACCAGGCTGTAGCCCAGACTGTTGGCGATCACGCCGTACTGGAACTGCTCATCCTCGGGGATCCGCTGGATGTGCGCCAGGCCCGCCTCGCAGCAGGCTTCGACCTGGTCGGTGAGGGCGAACAGCAGGCAACGGATGGTCTCCGCTTCCAGCGCCAGCGGCTGCTCGCCGTCCTCGGTGGCGCCGCGGATCAGCGCGATGCTGGCCAGGGCGTCGGAATAACGGCGGTGCAGGGCCAGGGTCCAGGAATAGCCCAGGCAGAGGTTCGGATAACGCTGCAGGGTCTGCGGCGGAATCTGGTCGAGCCAGCGCAGCAGCAGGCGCGAGCGGCCCACGTCCATGAACTCGCCGACATGCCGGGTCAGGTGCAGGGCGGCATCGTCGCGGGCGCCCGCCTGCAGCAGGTGGTCGATGGCGGGTACCGGGCGCTGTTCGGCCAGGTACCACTGCGCCGCCAGTTGGTGCAGCCGCGCGGCATGGCCGGGGTAGGTACGCTGCAGGGCGTCGCGCAGGTAGCTGGCGAACAGGCTGTGGTAGCGGAACCATTGATGCTCGCTGTCCAGCGGGAAGAGGAACAGGTTGGCACGCTCCAGGTAGGCGAGCATTTCCTGGCCGTCCTGACCGCCGGTGACCGCATTGCACAGCGGCACGCTGAGCTGGTCGAGCACGCTGGTGAGCAGGAGGAACTGCCGGCACGCCTCGCTCTGCCGCGCGAGGATGTCCTCGGTCAGGTATTCGGCCAGTTCCAGGTTGCTGCCGGAGAAGCTGGAAACGAAGGCCGCATGGTCGTTGCGGCCCTGCAGTGACAGGCTGGCGAGGTAGATGGCGGTGATCCAGCCCTCGGTGCAGCGGTAGAGGGTGGCGATCTCGGCGTCGCGCAGCGGCAGCTCGCGCTTGTCGCGGATGAAGCGGGTCGCCTCCTCGAGGGAGAAGCGCAGGGCGCCGGGGTTGAACTCCAGCAACTGGCCACGGGCGCGGATGCGCCCCAGGCCGATGTCCGGGGTCGAGCGCGAGGCCAGCACCAGCACGCCGCAGGGCGGCAGGGTATCGATCAGTTGCTGGACGAAATTGAGCACCGCCGGGTTGTGGATCGCCTCGAACTCGTCCAGCAGCAGGGCGAAGGGGCGGGTGCGGTCGGAGAGTTCTTCCAGCAGCGCCTGCATCTGCTGGGATAGCCCCTGCGGCCCGGCGGGCGGAGTGGCATCGAGTTGGCGCAGGCCGTTGGCCAGGTGCGCGACGAAGCGCTGCAGATCGTTGTCCGCGGCATCCAGGTTGAGCCAGAGCACCTGGCGCTCGCTCGCCAGGCAGCGCTCACGATATTGCTGCAACAGGGTCGTCTTGCCGAAGCCGGCAGCAGCGCGGATCAGGATCAGCCGCGCGCTGGACTGCTCCATCTGCTCCAGCAGGTGCTGCCGGGGCAGGTGGCTGGCGGAGGCGGACGGCGTAGCGAACTTGCTCGACAGGATGCGCAGCGGCGCGGCGGCCCCGGTGGCGGGGGTGGAGGGACTGGCAGGAAACTGGGCAGACATGGCGACTCCGCAAGCCGGTCGTACAGCCGCGCTGGGCGCGTCGCCGGCTCATTTGTTGTTCTGTGTCGCGGCATCTTGCCACGGCCGGCGCCATATCCGCAGTCGTCCATTCGGACTAGGCGACCGTTTGAGGCACGCCTGAGCCCCGCGACAGGGTGCGAGCGGACTAGTCCGTGTTTCGTCCGTTCGATCCATTGTTGCCCGGCGGCCCGTCGCTAGGCTGGGAGCCGCCGGATATCCCGGCGCTTGCACAGCCACAGGAGCGATGCGATGGCGGGCCCGCTGACGGGATTGAAGGTAATCGAAATGGTTGGCCTGGGGCCTGCGCCGTTCTGCGCCATGCTGCTGGCCGACATGGGCGCCGAGGTTATCCGCGTGCAGCGCCCCGGCCAGGCGCTGGGCGAGCGGGCGCGCTTCGACGTGCTCGCCCGCAGCCGTCGTGCCATCGCGCTCGACCTGCGCCAGAGCGAAGGGGTGGAAACCCTGCTGCAACTGGTGGAAGGCGCCGACGCGCTGATCGAGGGTTTCCGCCCCGGCGTGATGGAGCGCCTGGGCCTGGGCCCCGAGCAATGCCAGTCGCGCAACCCGAAACTGGTCTACGGCCGCATGACCGGCTGGGGCCAGAGCGGCCCGCTGGCCCAGGCCGCCGGCCACGATATCAACTACATCGCCCTGGCCGGCGCGCTGCACGCCATCGGCCGGCCCGGCGAGAAGCCGGTGGTGCCGCACAACTACATCGGCGATTTCGGTGGCGGCGGCATGCTGCTGGGCTTCGGCCTGCTCTGCGCGCTGCTGGAAGCGCAGCGCTCCGGCAAGGGCCAGGTCGTCGATGCCGCGATGACCGACGGCACCGCGCTGCTCTCGGCAATGATGTACGGCTTCCGCGCCGCCGGCCGCCTGGGCGATGAGCGTGGCGCCAACCTGCTCGACGGCGGCGCGCACTTCTACGACACCTACGAATGTGCCGACGGCCGCTTCATCGCCCTGGGCGCCATCGAACCGCAGTTCTACGCCGAGCTGTTGCAGCGCTGCGGCATCGATGACCCGCAATTCCAGCGGCAGATGGACGCGACCCAGTGGCCGCAGCTAAAGGCCAAGCTCGCCGCGCTGTTCCAGCAACGCAGCCGCGCCCAGTGGTGCGACCTGCTCGAAGGCAGCGACGCCTGCTTCGCTCCGGTGCTGGACTGGGCCGAAGCCGCCGAGCATCCGCACAACCGCGAACGCGGCACCTACCTCGAACTCGGCGGCGTGCTCCAGCCGGCGCCGGCACCGCGCTTCAGCCGTACTCCGGCGACTACGCCGACACCGGCTTCGGGCGAACCCCAGAGCGAAGCGGTGCTGCGCGACTGGGGACTGAGCGACGAACGCATCGCCGACCTGCAGCAGGCCGGCGTCATCTGAACCCGCAGCGGCGGGCCAACAGCACAACAACAAGAAAGGTGAACCCATGGAACGCTCGTACGAATACATCGTGGTAGGCGCCGGCTCGGCCGGCTGCGCAGTGGCCGGGCGGCTGGCCGACGCCGGCTGCAAGGTGGCGCTGCTGGAGACCGGCGGCCATGACCACCATGGCAAGGTCACGGTGCCGGTGGGCCTGGTGCTGACCATTCCGCGCAAGGGCGATTACAACTACGCCTATGAAAGCACCGCGCAGCCGAGCCTGGCCGGGCGCGCCAGCTACCTTCCGCGCGGTCGCGGGCTGGGCGGCAGCTCGTCGATCAACGGCATGCTCTACCTGCGCGGCACCCCGTCGGACTACGACGGCTGGGCCGCTGCCGGCTGCGAAGGCTGGAGCTGGAAGGAGGTGCTGCCGTACTTCAAGCGTGCCGAGAACAACGAGCGCGTCGCCGGCAAGGACGACGCGCTGCATGGCGGCAGCGGCCCGCTGCATGTCACCGACCCGCGCTCGCCTTGTTCCTGGGCGCGCCATTTCATCGAGGCGGCGGCCAGCGCCGGCCACGCTTATAACCATGACTTCAACGGGCCGCAGCAGGAAGGCGTGGGTTATTTCCAGGTCACCCAGTTCAACGGCGAGCGCTGGAACGCCGCGCGGGCCTACCTGCATCGCGGCAAGGCCGAGGATGCGGCGCACAACGGCGGCCGCGCCAACTTGCAGGTGCTCACCGGAACCCGCGCGCTGCGCGTGCTGTTCCAGGACAAGCGCGCCACCGGCGTGCTGGTGGAGCGTGAAGGTCAGCAGATGACGCTGCATGCCTCGCGGGAAGTGATCGTCTGTGCCGGCAGCCTGGTCTCGCCGCAGCTGCTGATGGTTTCCGGCATCGGCCCGGCCGCACACCTGCGGCAGCTGGGCATCGCGCCGCTGCACGACGCCCCCGAGGTCGGGCAGAACCTGCAGGAGCACCCGGACCTGATCCTGCACAAGCGCATCTTCAGCACCGACCTGTTCGGCGTGACCGTGCGCGGCGCGCTGAGCTACCTGTGGCAGTGGCGCAAGTACAAGCGCGAGCGCGGCGGCCTGTTCACCCGCACCTTCACCGAGGCAGGCGCCTTCCTCAAGACCGATCCGAAGCTGGCAGACCCGGATATCCAGCTGCACTTCGTGATGTCCTCCGGCGACAACCACGGGCGCACCTTCCATTACGGCAGCGGCTATTCGGTCCACGTCTGTGTGCTGCGTCCGCATAGCCGCGGGCAGGTCCGCCTGGCCAGCCCCGACATGCGCGACGACCCGCTGATCGAGCTGAACCTGCTGCAGGATGAGCGCGACATGGCGACCATGCTCAAGGGCGTGAAGCTGGTGCACGGCATCCTCGAACAGCCGGTGCTCAAGCGCTTTGGCGGCAAGCCGCTGTTCCACGGTCACCTGAAGTTCGACGGCAGCGACGACGAGGCCGTGAAGCAGATGATCCGCGAGCACTGCGACAACGTTTACCACCCGGTGGGCAGCTGCCGGATGGGCGGCGACGAGCAGTCGGTGGTCGATCCGCAGCTGCGCGTGCGGGGCGTGCAGGGCCTACGGGTGGCGGATGCGTCGGTGATCCCGCTGCAGGTGGGTGGCAACACCAACGCGCCGACCATCATGATCGGCGAGAAATGCGCCGACCTGCTGCTGGCAGAGCGCAACGACACCCAGCCGGGGCGCGCCGCGTCGCTGAACGAGCTGCAGCACAGCTGATATCGGGTTTTACGGGGGGAGGGCCGGGCGGCTTCGGGCGCCTGGCCTTTTTTTCAGGGGTTTTGCCTTGGTGCAGCGTTTGGGCGCGGTTCCCTCTCCCCAGCCCTCTCCCTGAAGGGAGAGGGGGCCGTTCGGCGTGCGGCAACGGTTCGGCGTCAGCCGGTATCGACAGGCGTGCTCCCAATTGGCAGCCGGCTCAGGACAGTCCCCTCTCCCTTCAGGGAGAGGGTTAGGGAGAGGGGCGATGTCGAGCCGGCACACCACCCTGGCCGACAGAGCGCCCCTCTAGTCCCTTCGAACCACCCGCCAAACCACCGCAGCTTCATCCCTTCGACCGACGCCGCGCCCCACGGGGCTCCCTAGTATCGGACTCACAAGAACAACATCGATTGGAGACCTGCCATGTACCTGACCCAAGGCCTGCAACGCATGCTGCAGCAGGACCCGGACCACGTCGCGACCATCTTCCGCGGCCGCACGCGGACCTTCCGCGAGCAGGGCGAGCGCGTCGCGCGCCTGGCCGCGGCCCTGCAGGCGCTGGGCATGCGCAGCGGCGACCGGGTCGGCATGCTGGCCCTGAACTCGGACCGCTACCTGGAATACATGCTGGCCACCTGGTGGGGCGGCGGCGTGCTCAACCCGGTGAACATCCGCTGGAGCGTGCCGGAGATCGTCTACTCGCTGGACGACTGCCAGACCGAAATCCTGCTGATCGACGACCACTTCCTGCACCTGGCCGAAGGCATCCGCGCCGGCGCCAAGCGTGCGCCGGTGCTGGTCCACGTCGGAGACGGCGCGGCCCCCGAGGGCATGCACTCCTTCGAGGGGCTGATCGCCAGGCACGCGCCCATCGGCGACGCCATGCGCGGTGGCAACGACCTCGCCTCGATCATGTACACCGGCGGCACCACCGGCCTGCCCAAGGGCGTGATGCAGTCGCACCTGAACCTCTGGTCCTCCGCCGTGGCGCGCATGGCCGAATACCCGGCCGAGGAACAGTCGCGCACCCTGCACGCCGCGCCGATGTTCCATACCGCGGCCATGGCGCGCTGCATCAGCCAGGTCATCAGCGGCGACGTCAACGTCTTCATCCCGATGTTCGACCCGCTGGAAGTGCTGCAGACCATCGAACGCGAGCGCATCAACGAGATGCTGCTGGTGCCGACCATGCTGCAGGCGGTGATCAACCACCCGGACTTCGAGCGCTTCGACCTGTCCTGCCTCAAGCGCATGGCCTACGGCGCCTCGCCGATCTCCCTGCCGGTGCTGGAGCAGGCCCTGGCCAGGTTCCCCGGCATCGCCTTCATGCAGGCCTACGGCATGACCGAGTCCTCGCCGGTGATCTCGGTGAGCCCGGCCTATACCCACGAGGCCGAGGGCATCGCCAGCGGCCTGGTGCGCAGCGCCGGGCGCGGCGGCTACGGCGGCCTGGTGAAGATCGTCGACGAGGAGGGCAACGAAGTCCCGCGCGGCGTGGTGGGCGAGATCATCGTCTGCGGCCCCAACGTCATGCTCGGCTACTGGAACCGCCCGGAAGAAACCGCCAAGGCCCTGCGCAACGGCTGGCTGCACACCGGCGACGGCGCCTACATGGACGAGCGCGGCTTCCTGTTCATCGTCGATCGCCTGAAGGACATGATCGTCACCGGCGGCGAGAACGTGTACTCCGCCGAGGTCGAGAACGTGGTGGCCCGCCACCCGGCCGTGCAGAGCTGCGCGGTGATCGGCATCCCCCACGAGCGCTGGGGCGAGGCGGTGCACGCAGTGGTGGTGCTGCATGCCGGCAGCGACGTCTGCGCCGACGACATCCGCGCCCACTGCGCCCAGCACATCGCCGGCTACAAGTGCCCGAAATCCGTCGAGTTCGTTGCCGCACTGCCGCTCTCGGCGGCCGGCAAGGTGCTCAAGCGCGACCTGCGCGCTCCCTACTGGAAAGACCAGACCCGGGGCGGGCGCGGGCGGCGCGCGGCCCCCCCCACCCCCACGAGAAACACAAGAGGAAAAAAATAATTGTGGGCGGGGGGGGGGCGGGGGGGTATTAAAAAAAGACGCAGGCGCCCGAA
>NZ_JBGLYK010000158.1:0-13786 GCF_047304025.1 Pseudomonas sp. Pseusp97
CAGTGAATACAGCTGCGCGGCGAGACCCCAGACCCGCTCCCGGCCGCCGCAGTACTGCGCCACCGACGGGCAGCGCGGCGGCGCGACGGCGACGATGATCTCGTGCTCGCCCAGGTGCAGCGAGTAGTAGCCGCTGCGCGCGACGGCGGGAATCTGCCGGTGCTCGTCCACATGGCCTTCGCTGTGGCCGCTGTCGTCCTCGTTGAACAGCTTGTAGCGGGTGCCGGTCGCGGCAGGCACGTCGATGGGTCGGTCGCGGTCTGCGGTGATCAGCGCCGGCAGCTGCGCGCGGCGTTGCTCCAGCAGTTCCAGGCTCTGGCTGATCTGCTCGGGACTCTGGGCGGCGAAGCCGAGGGCCTCGAGCACGTTGCGCTGGACCTCGCTGGTCAGCCGCTGTGGGCGGTTGTCGGCGTCAATCCAGTCGATGGACAGCCCGGCGGCGCTGGCGAGACGTTCCAGTTGCGGATCGCTCATCGGGACGCCTCCAGACTGGGCTGCAGGCTTGGCTCAAGGGACAGCACCAGCGCGGCGCCGGCGAGCCAGCCGTGGCGATAGTGCGCGGCGCTCTGGCCCAGGCAGAACAGCAACTGCGCGCTTTCCCCCGGCGGTTCGATGGCGACTTCTTCCGTGCCCAGGTTCAGGTCGATGAGCCACAGGCTGCCGTCGGCCAGGCGCCAGCGCGCGCTGAGCGCGCGTTCGCCCAGGGGCTGTGCGTCGAGCGCGCGGCTGCCGGGTAACTGCGGGATCAGCCAGCGGTGGCGCAACTCCAGTAGTTGCCGGTAATGCTCGCGCCAGTCCGGGTCGCCCTGATCCGGGCGCGGGCGCGAGGCAACGAAGGTCTGGTAGTCGTTGGGATCGGGAATCCAGGCGGCGGCGCCCGGCTCGGAGAAGCGCGCGAAGCGCTTGAATTCCTCGCGCCGACCCACCGTGACGGCCCGCGCCAGGTCGCCCTGGTAATCGGTGAAGAACAGGAAAGGTTGCCGCTCGCCCCATTCCTCGCCCATGAACAGCATCGGCACCATGGGCGTGAGCATCACCAGCGCGCTTGCTGCGCGCAGGCGGTCGGTTTGCGTCAGCGTGCTCAGGCGCTCGCCCAGGGCGCGGTTGCCGACCTGGTCGTGGTTCTGCAGGAAGGCCACGAAGGCCTGCGGGCTCAGCGCGCCGCTGGGTTCGCCGCGCTCGACGCCGCGGTAATCGGCCTGGCCCTGGAACACCAGGCCCTCGCGTAGGCAGCGACAGAGCTTGTCGATGGTCTGCTGGGCGTAGTCGACGTAATACGCTTCGTCCTCTCCGGTGAGCAGCACGTGCAGGCAGTGGTGCAGGTCGTCGTTCCACTGGGCGTCGAAGCCCTGTCCGCCAGGGCCCTGCAGCAGGTGCGCCTGGTTGTTCTCGTTTTCCAGTACCAGGTGCAGCTCGCGGCCTTCGGCGGCCTGCCGGGCGCGGCTGGCCAGTTCGAGGAGGAAGTCCTCGTCGCCGATGGCGTGCACCGCGTCGATCCGCAGGCCATCGACGCGGTATTCGCGTACCCACATCTCGGCGTTGCCGATGAAGAATTCACGCACCGCCGGCTGGCTGAAATCGATGGCCGGCCCCCAGGGTGTCTGCTGGTCCTGGTGGAAGAAGGAGCTGGCAAAGCGGCTGAGGTAATTGCCCTGCGGACCGAAGTGGTTGTAGACCACGTCGATGAACACCATCAGGCCCAGGCCATGGGCGGCGTCGATCAACTGCCGCAGGCTGTCCGGATCGCCGTAGGCGCCCGCCGGCGCATAGGGCAGCACGCCGTCGTAGCCCCAGTTGCGCCGGCCGGGAAAGGCGTTGAGCGGCATCAGCTCGATGGCGGTGACGCCCAGCGCTGCCAGTTCGGCCAGGCGACCCTGCAAGGCGGAGAAGCCATCGAACAGGCCGACGTGGACTTCATAGATCACCGCTTCGTGCCACGGCCGGCCGCGCCATTGCGGATGCTGCCAGCGGAACAGCGCCGGGTCGACCACCAGGCTCTCGCCCTCGACGCCGCCGGCCTGGGCGCGGGAGGCCGGGTCGGCGACGCTCAGATCGTGGTCGATGCGGTAGCGATACGTCTGCCCGACTATGGCCGGCACCTCGGCGCCGAACCAGCCGTCGGCGCCGCTTTCCAGCTCGTGGCGCTGGCCGCCGCCCAGTTCCACTTCGACACGCTGCGCGTCAGGCGCCCACAGCGAAAACCTCACCCTGCCGCCGGGCAGGACCTGCGCACCGTGCCGCGCGGTCATCGCACGGCCTGCGCGGGCACGCGTTGCAGCAGGCGCTGGTAGAGCGATGTGTAGGGCCGCACGGCGTCCTCCCACAGCAGCGGGGACTCCATGGCCTTGCAGCGCATGGCGTTGAGCAGCTCGGGGTAGCGGTAGATGTTCAGCGCGCGGCGCACGGCATCGAAGTAGCTGGCCGGGGTCTCGTCGCGGAACAGCAGGCCGGTGACGCCATCGATGATGGTGTCGGCCAGCCCGCCGGTATGCCGGGCGATGGGCAGCGAGCCGAAGCGCTGGGCATACATCTGGCTGAGGCCGCAGGGTTCGTAGCGCGAGGGCATCAGGAGGAAGTCGCTGGCCGCATAGATACGCCGTGCGGTGGTCTCGTCGAACCCGACCTGCACCCCGACGCGGCCCGGATAACGCTCGGCGAGGTCGCGCATGGCCTGTTCCAGCTCCGGTTCGCCGCAGCCGATGGAGACCAGGCGTCCGCCGGCTGCCACCATCTCGTCGGCGATCGCCAGGGTCAGGTCGATGCCTTTCTGCTGCACCAGGCGCGAGACCACCGCGAACAGCGGGCCGCGGCCCGGCAACAGGCCGAACTGCTTCTCGATGTACTCGGCGTTGCGGCGCTTGCCGGCGAGACGGGTGGCATCGAAGCCTTCGATCAGGTGCGGATCGTTCAGCGGGTCCCAGGTGGCGTCGATGCCGTGGGTGATGCCGCTGAGCTGGCCACGGTCGCGACGCTGGGCGAGTACGCCATGCATGCCGCAGCCGAACTCCTCGCCGGTGATCTCGCGGGCGTAGGTTTCGCTCACGGTGGTGATGTGGCTGGCGTGGCTGATGCCGGCCTTGAGGAACGACAGCTTGCCGTAGAACTCCATGCTGCCCGGCAGGCTGGCGGCCTCGGGCAGGCCCAGCTCGGCGCAGCAGCCCAGCGGGCAGGAACCCTGGTAGCCGAGGTTGTGGATGGTCAGCACGCTGGGGGTGATCTGCCCGCGCCATGCCATGTAGGCCGGCGCCAGGGCGGTGGGCCAGTCGTTGACGTGGAGCAGGTCCGGGCTCCAGCCCAGTTCGCTCATGCCGGCGGCGATGTCGGCCGCGGCCAGGCTCAGGCGGGCGAAGCGGATGTGGTTGTCCGCCCACTCCTGGCCGTGCTGGTCGACGTAGGGCGTGCCGGGACGGTCGTAGAGTTCGGGACAGATCACCGCGTAGACGATCAGGCCGTCGGCCAGCTTCAGCTCGCCGATATCGCAGGCCGGCAGGGCGGCAAGGCCCGGCAGGCGGCCGACCACGCGGCACGCGACGGCGCCCTTGAGCACCTGTGGGTAGCCGGGAATCAGCACGCGGATGTCGTGCTCGGCGAGCAGCGCGCGGGGCAGGGCGGCGGACACATCGCCCAGGCCCCCGGCCTTGACGAAGTCACTGAATTCGGAGGTAGCGAAGAGGATTCGTTTGCGTCGCTGGGGCGGCGCGCCATCGGCCGGGGTGGGGATCGCAGTGAGATTGACTGTGGCTTCTTCCAGGCGCACATCGGCCAGCTGGTTGCGCATTGCTCGTTCCTCTCTTGTCAGCGGGGCGTCTTGTCAGCGGGGCCGGCGTTTCCTGCCGGGCCCGTGGGTATCTCCGTGGTGGTGAAGGTGTCCTTCGGCGGACGGGGCGGCGAAGGACGAAGTTTCGAATTTCCGCCGTCGGGTCAACGCGGCGGAGCACGCTCCGGCTTTCGCCCAAACGGGAGCGGGGCGACGGCGCGTGGGTCGAACGGCGTCCGTGGATTCAGCATGGTGGCTGCCCTCGTAGTGGGTGGTTGCGGCAAGAACGGAAGGCGACGCCTGACGGAAATGCCCAAGCGTCAGGTAAGGAAGTAAGCAGGGTCCGTACCAGACTTTGGATGGGTGATAAGTAGTTGAAATAGAAGAGAATCGGATGGAATAAATGGCGATGTGCAACCAGCAAAGTGCACGATGTGCCGCTTCGCCGGTTGCAATATGCCTTGCCGTTACGCTTCGCGGCGCGGGTTGTCCTTGCCCTTGTAATCCAGGTCCTGGGCGCGCTCCACGGGCAGGGGCTGGTCGAGACTCTGCTCGGCGAGTTTCCAGTGGCGTTCGGCCTGGCCGCTGGGTTTGCCTTCGGCGACCCACAGGTCGTGGGCCTTCTGGCGTATCTGTGCTTCGCGGTCCTGGTCCATGTTTCCTCCGACGGCTTGGGTTGCGGATACAGGGTTTCGCACCGGCAGTTCGTCATGTGCGTAGAACCGATGACTGTTCCGTCAGTCGAGTGTTCATACAGCCTGACCGAGGGAAACCGATGAACGATGCCGACCGCTCACGCCTGGTCGTGACCTGCTCGCTGGACCCCGACGCGCAGCCCGCCGACCGCCAGACCCATGCAGCGCTGGCCGCCTGGCTGGCGCAGATCCAGGGCCTGGATTTCAGCCCGCAACCGCCCGCCGAGCGTCCCGCCGGCCAGCCGCTTTACTGGGTGCCGGACGTCACGGTGGTGGGACGCCAGCAGGCCGCCGAACTGGGCATCCACGGCCCGCTGGAGCTGTTCGGCGGTTTCGTGGAGCGCGACTTCCAGGCCGGCAAGGCCATCGTCCACCCGCTGTTCGAGCGGCCGACCCTGACCCCGCGCGGCTGGAGCGAAGCCTTCGCTACGCGGGTCAGGCCGCTGGTGCTCGATGGTCACAGCGTGTTCTGCCACAACGACGCCGTGCGCTGCAGGCGGGCCGCAACGCCTGAAGCCGGCGTCCAGCCGGGGCGGGCAGGGCCAGCAGGTCGTCGAGGACATCGACCAGTTGGCCGACGCGCTGTCCCGCTACGAGGAGGGCGACTACCTCGAAGGGCTGGTGATCGAGGATGACCTGCGCGAAGCCCAGACCCACAGCGTGGGGCAGGTGATGATCAACGGCGTGCTGCTCAGCTACCACGGCGTGCAGCAGCACAACCGCAACCCGCGCGGCGAGCTGGTGTACGGCGGCAGCGACCTGCTGGTGGTGCGTGGCGACTTCGACTGCCTGCTGGCGCTGGACCTGGTCGCCTCGGTGCAGCAGGCGATCCGCCTGGCCGTGCAGTTCGACCGGGCGGCGCACCAGTTGCTGCCGGGGTTCTATGCCTCGCGGCGCAATTACGACGTGGTGCAGGGCGTGGACGTCCAGGGCCGGGAGCGCACCGGCGTGCTGGAACAGTCCTGGCGCATCGGCGGGGCCAGTGGCGCGGAGCTCGCGGCGCTGGAAGCCTTTGTCGCCGATCCCTCGCGGTGCGTGGTGCGCGCCTCGACTTTCGAGATCTTCGAGGACAAGCCGCTGCCGGATAACACCCGCGTGCTCTATCGCGGCCCGGACGCCAACGGCGATTTCCTCATGAAATACGCGATGGTGGAGCCTTATGTTTTCCAATGACGAGCGCTATTCGGCCATTTCCACTGACGAGCAGGTGGACATCGATGTCGGCAGCCTGCGATTGCAGGGCAATTTCCTCAGCCCGCGCACCCATGTGCCGGGCGTGCTCTTCGTCCATGGCTGGGGCGGCAGCCAGGAGCGCGACCTCAAGCGCGCCCGCGGCATCGCCGGGCTGGGCTGCGTGTGCCTGACTTTCGACCTCGCCGGCCATGGCGCGGGCGAGGCGTTGCAGGCGTCGATTACCCGCGAGGACAACCTGCGCGACCTGCTGGCGGCCTACGACCGCCTGGTAGCGCACCCGCGCATCGACCCCGACGCAGTTGCCGTGGTAGGCACCAGCTACGGTGGCTATCTGGCCGCGATCCTCACCGAGTTGCGCGCAGTGCGCTGGCTTGGCCTGCGCGTGCCGGCGATCTACCGCGACGAGGATTGGGAGGTTCCCAAGCGCGACCTGCCGCGTGAGGACCTGATGGAGTACCGCTCCAGCCACATCCCCGCCGCCAGCAACCGGGCGCTGAAAGCGTGCAGCGGCTTCAAGGGCGACGTGCTGCTGGTGGAGTCGGAGTACGACGACTTCATTCCCCATGCGACCATCATGAGTTACCGCGCCGCGTTCCAGCGCACCCACTCGCTGACGCACCGCATCATCGACCAGGCCGACCATGCGCTGAGCAGCGAGCGTTCCCAGGAGGCCTACACGGACATCCTGGTGCGCTGGATCACCGAGATGGTGGTGGGCGAGCGGTCGAGCCGGTTGGTGGTGGGATAAGCGCCTATCCACTGAGCCTCTTGATCTGGCGCTTTCGTAGGAGCGGACCTTGTCCGCGAAGGGTGGGCGTGGCACGCCCTGTCACGATTTCGCGGATAAGATCCGCTCCTACGAGAGCCCTGCTCCAGGGGGGACCCTGTAGGAGCGAGCTTGCTCGCGAACCCGGTCTTCCTGCTGCGTTGGTGCGGCTGGTAACGCCTGTTCGCGAGCAAGCTCGCTCCTACGAAACGCCGTGCCGTTGCGATGTATCGGTGCGGAACCGGGAACGCCCGCGCTTTCGTAGCAGCGGACCTTGTCCGCGAAGGGTGGGCGTGGCACACCCGGTCAGGATTTCGCGGATAAGATCCGCTCCTACGAGAGCCTCTACTCCAGGGGGACCCTGTAGGAGCGAGCTTGCTCGCGAATCCAGTCTTCCGGATACGTTGGTGCGACCGGCGACGCCTGTTCGCGAGCAAGCTCGCTCCTACGAAACGCCGTGCCGTTGCGGCGTATCGGCGTGGAGCCGGGAACGCCCGCGCTTTCGTAGGAGCGGACCTTGTCCGCGAAGGGTGGGCGTGGCACGCCCTGTCACGATTTCGCGGAAGATCCGCTCCTACGAGAGCCCTGCTCCAGGGGGCACCCTGCAGGAGCGAGCTTGCTCGCGAACCCGGTTTTCCGGCTGCGTTGGTTCGGCCGGTAAAGCCTGTTCGCGAGCAAGCTCGCTCCTACGAAAGGCCGTGCAATTACTTCGACGGATGCGCCTTCACCAGCTCCTTGGCCATCTCCAGGTGCTGTTGCAGCACCGGCAGGGTTTTCTGGGCGAAGGCCTTGATCTCGGTGTCGGACGAGTTGTTCGCCGCATCGGTGAACAGCTTCACCGCATCCTCGTGGGCGCTGACCTGGTTATTCGCATACGCCGCGTCGAAGGATTCGTCGCGCACGTCGAGTACCTTGGCCTTGGCCTGGTTCATCACGCTGGGCGAGTCGGAGAGCTCGAGCTTCTGCTTCTGGGCGATTGCCTTGAGCTCGGTGTTGGCCTTGGTGTGGTCGTCGATGATGTGCTGGGCGAAGGTCTTCACGTCAGTGGACTGGCTCTTCTTCAGCGCGAGCTTGGCGGCGTCGATTTCCGCGATGCCGGCGGCCGAGGCCTCGGTGGCGAAGTTCTGTGCCTGGGCGTGCGGGTCATCGGCCAGCAACGGGCCGGCGAACAGCAGGGCGGCGCAGACCATGGCGCCGCGGAAAATGGCGGTTCCTTTCATGACGGATCCATTCATGACGATTCTCCCGATCAGGTGATGGCGCCTCGGTTGGAGGCATTGGCTGTGACTTCTGTGTTGACGGGAGGGCGCCACAGGGGTTCAGAGTTTTCCACCTACTGGTTGCGGGCCAGGGGCTACGCCGTCGGGCGGCATCTCCGGTAGGATTCGCAAGCCTATGCTTTGCTGCAATGAGCCGAGGGAGCGCAGACTTCATGCCTGATACCATCGCCAGTACCGCCCAGCTCGTCGAGGATGCCCGCTACCGCCTGCTGGTCGAAGCGGTCACCGACTACGCCATCTACATGCTCGACCCCGAAGGCCGGGTCAGCAGCTGGAGCTCCGGCGCGCAGCGCCTGAAGGGTTACGCTGCGGACGAGATCCTCGGCCAGCACTTCTCGCGTTTCTATACCCCTGCCGACCGCGAAGCCGGTCTGCCCGAACTGGCACTGGGCGAAGCGGCGCGCGTCGGTCGCTACGAAAGCGAAGGCTGGCGCCTGCACCGGGACGGCACCTCGTTCTGGGCGCACGTGGTGATCGATGCCATCCGCGACAGCTCGGGCGAGCTGCTCGGCTTCGCCAAGATCACCCGCGACCGCACCGAACAGCACGAGACGGAGCAGGCCCTGCGGCGCAGCGAGCAGCACTTCCGCCTGCTGGTCAACGGCGTCACCGACTACGCACTGTACATGCTCGACCCCAGCGGCAACGTCACCAGCTGGAACCCGGGAGCGGCGCGGATCAAGGGCTATCACCCGGAAGAAATCATCGGCCGCCGCTTCGATTGCTTCTATTGCGACGAGGACCGCCAGGGCGGCATTCCCGAGGCGAGCCTGAGCACCGCGCTGGCCGAGGGCCGCTACGAGGAAGAGCGCCTGCAGATGCGCAAGGACGGCTCGCGCTTCTGGGCCAACATCGTCATCGACCCGGTGTACGACGATGCCGGCGAGCTCATGGGGTTCGCCAAGATCACCCGCGACATCACCGACAAGCGCCGCGCCCAGGAGGAGCTGGAGCACGCCCGCGACGAGCTGATCCAGTCGCAGAAGATGGAGTCCCTTGGCCAGCTCACCGGTGGCGTCGCCCATGATTTCAACAACCTGCTGACGGTGATTCTCGGCGGCCTGCAGGTGCTCCAGAGGCACCTGCCCAAGGACAACGACAAGGTCCAGACCATCTGGAAGAACGCCCTGGAAGCGACGCGGCGGGGCGCGCAGTTGACCCAGCGGATGCTGGCGTTCGCGCGCAAGCAGCGGCTGTTCCCGCAGCCCCTGCACCTGCCGGCGCTGCTGCAGGACATGAGCGAGCTGCTGGTCAGTTCGCTGGGCCCGACCATCAGCCTGGAGACCCGTTTCCCGCTGCAGCTGGACTGCGTGATGAGCGACCAGAACCAGCTGGAACTGGCGATCATCAACCTCGCCACCAACGCCCGCGATGCCATGCCTGACGGCGGCAGCATCACCTTCTCGGCGCGTAACGCGGTGGTCGGTCCGCGCCAGAGTGGCAAGCTCGCCCCAGGGGAGTATGTATGCCTGGCGGTGACCGATTCGGGGCAGGGGATGAGCGAGGAGACGCTGCGCCGCGCGGCGGAGCCGTTCTTCACCACCAAGCCCACCGGCAAGGGGACGGGGCTGGGGTTGTCCATCGTCCACGGGCTGGCCCAGCAACAGGGCGGCGCGCTGCTGCTGCGCAGCACGCCGGGGATGGGCACCACGGCGGAAATCTGGCTGCCGGCGGTGAAGGTGAAGGCGGAACCGGAAGAGGCGGAGGCGGCCCCGGCCGAGGAGGCCCTTTGCGAGATCAACGAACCGCTGGGGCTGCACGTCCTGGTGGTGGACGACGATGCGCTGGTGCTCGCGGGCACCAGCGCGCTGCTCTCGGACCTCGGCTGCCCGGTGACCCGCGCCGGGTCGGCGCGTGCGGCGCTGCAACTGCTGGAGCAGGCGAGCTTCGACCTGGTCATCACCGACTTCGCCATGCCGGACATGGACGGCATGCTGCTGATCCAGAAGGTGCGCCAGTCCCATCCGGGAATGACCTGCGTGCTCACCACCGGTTATGCCGGTCGGCTGGACACCCTGGCCGAGTCGGTGCTGCGTCTGCCGAAGCCCTTCGATCGCGACCAGTTGCTGGCGCTGTTGCTGCAGGTGAAGCACGCCCGGTAGAAAAAACCGAACCTCCGGTGATGGCGCGCGCCCAACGAGGGCGCCCATCATTCGCGGAGGATTCACCATGACCATCCACGCCCAACGCCCCGAGCCGCAGGAAGCGCCGCCCAGCCGGGAAAGCCAGGTCCCCGAGGAGTTTCCCGAAGAAGTACCGATGCAGCAGCCACCGGAGGAACCGGTGCCACGACCGGAGCAGTGAACAGAGGCGATTCGTCCGTTTGTACCGGATCAGACTTTCGGGCGAACAACCCGGAATGGGTTACCCGCCGATTCCCGCGAAGATCGGCGTGAGGCGGGGCAGCCCTCTCCCTGACCCTGACTGCGCGCCCCGCTCCGAAGGGAGAGGGGACCCTTGGGTGCAGGGTGAAGCCGAAGTATCAGCCGGCACGGACAGCTCCCTCTCCCTTCAGGGAGAGGGCGGGGGAGAGGAAGTTCCCGGCACGGACTTTCAGCGAAACACAGTTGCTCCTACCTTCCCGGGGGCAATGGCGCTCCTGCGTGCACGCGGCAGCGGCTATTCCTGCAGATACTCGCCCGACCCGCTCATCGCCTGGCCCCACAGCTCCAGGAAGCCGAAGGCGGTGGTGAGCAGCACGAGAAAGCCGAACGCCAGGATGCAGCCGGCGTAGAACGCTGCGCTGCGCTGGGTCATGCGCATGTAGATGGGCAGCCCGACGAACAGCAGCCAGCAGGAATAGGCCGTGGCGATGCCAGCCGCGATGATCAGCAGCCAGCGTGACGGCAGCAGGGCGGCGACGCCCGCGAGCATCAGCGGCAGGGCCACCGCGGTGGAGAAACTCATGCTGTAGTTCACGCCCGGGCGGTGCTCGGTGCGGAACAGTACCCAGCGCACCAGGTAGGCGATCATCACGATGCCCGCCACCAGTCCCACGTAGCACCAGAACGCCAGCAGGGCGGCGCTGCTCGCAGTGAGATACTGGGTTTCCTCGTTGCCCGGCAGGCGCCAGCCCACCTGGGTGGTGCCGATGAACAGGCACACCGCCGGAATCAGCGGCATCAGCAACCAGAACGGCAGGTAGGCGGCGGGATGCTGGTCGATGTTATCGCGCAACTCGTGCCAGGCCTTTTCCGGTTTGGTGAAGAAGTGGGTCAGGGGAAAGGTCATCATGGCCTCCTCGTCTTGACGGGTTCGGCGTACCGGCCTCAGCGCCGGGTACGAAAGCCTTCAGCGGTTTCGGTCTCGATCAGCGAGCCGGGGTCCTCGTTGCCCGGGTCGTTGATGCCGCTCCCCGGACTTGCGGGCTCATTGATCGCCGGGTCCAGGCTGCCCTGGGGCATCAGTCCTTCGCCGCGGTCGCGGCGGTCGAGCAATGGCAGCAGCTCATCGTGGAATTGCTGTTGCTGCTCCTCGGAAAGGGCGGCGAAGCCGTGGTTGAGGATGTAGCGGGCGAGGATTTCCTGGCGGCTGTCGGTTTCCAGCGCGCCCTCATCGAGCAGGCGGCGAAGCCCTTCGGACAGTTCGACATCCTGATGATCGTTCCAGCCCATCGTTCGTCACCTCCGGATCGGTTGAGCGTTAGTGGCTCGGCATGAGCCCGACTCGGCGACAGATTCCGCATCGCCTATGTGGATGACCGGTGCGAGGCTGCGCCTGTTCGGTGGGTGGGACGAACGGTCCCCTGGTACCGCGCCTTGCGCTGGCACAAGCAGCGCGGATTTGACGACTTGTCCAGGTCCGCTGCGCTGGGGTGTTTGCTCGTCGAACGGAATGAACCTTGCTGTGCCTTTGCGGCCAGCACCAGGACAAGGGCAAGAATCGCCTGCGACCCAAAGGAGACCGCCATGTCCACGTTCGCGCTCGCTTCCTGGTTCTGGATCGTCATCGCGATCCTCATCGTGCTGCTGGACCTGTGGGCCATCCTCAGCATCTTCCGCAGCGACAAGGACGTGAATGCGAAGGCCCTGTGGTCCTTGCTGATCGTCATCTTCCCGGTGGTCGGGCTGGCCATCTGGGGCATTGCCGGGCCTCGGGGCGTGGCCCAGGAACCGCCGGTGGACTAGTCCGCTAATCCCCCTTCGCAGGACCTGTCGCATTCCGGCACGGCCGGCTCGCCCTCTATCGAGCCCGGATAACGGCGTCGCGATTGATGCGGCCTAGCTTTCGTCGCTGCTGACCACGCGGTTGCGGCCGGCCTGCTTGGCGCTGTAGAGGCGCTTGTCGGCCAGCTTGAGCACCGCATCCGGCGTCTGTGCCAGCGGCCCCAGCTCGGCGACGCCGACCGACAGGGTGACCAGGCCCACCTCGGGAATCTGGGTGATCTCCACGCTTTGGCGGATACGCTCGGCGATGCCGGTGGCGGTTTCCAGGGAGGTCTGCGGCAGCAGCAGGACGAACTCCTCGCCACCGGCGCGGCAGGCCAGGTCGCCGGTGCGGGAGGAGTCGCGCAGCACCGCCGCGACCCGGCGCAGGGCCTCGTCGCCGGCATCGTGGCCCCAGGTGTCGTTGACCCGCTTGAAGTGGTCGATGTCCACCGCCAGCACCGAGTAGCTGACGCCGGACTGCTGCAGCGCTTCCAGCGCTACGCCCAGCGCGCGGCGGTTGGCCAGCCCGGTGAGGGCATCGCTCTGCGCCTCCTGGCTGAGCTGGCCGAGCTTCTGCTGCATCAGCCCGACACCGGTCAGCAGCGCCTTGCGGATCGCCGCTGCCTCGCGATACCAGGTGTTGATGTCCTGCAGCTCGCGGGGTGTTTCCGGGTTCGACAACTGCTCCGCGCTCAGCGCCAGTTGGCGCAGCGGACGGGTGATCAGCAGGGTGCCGGCCCAGATCGCCAATACGCCGATCAGGCTCGCCGGGATCAGGCCGAGGAACATGTCCTTCATCAGCAGGTGCAGCGGCGACAGGCTGAGGTCTCGCGGCTGCTGGGCGACCACCGCCCAGTTGGCCTCGGGCACCGGGGCGAAACCCGCCAGCATGGGGACGCCCTTGTAGTTGGTCACCTCCAGGGAGCCGCTCTCACCCTGCAGGGCGGCTTCTATCGTCATGCTGTGCTTCACGATCTCGCCGACCCGCTGGCGGTTCGGATGGTGCAGCAATCGGCGGTTGGCGTCGGCGACGAAGGCAAAGGTGCCTTCCTGCTGGAAGTGGCTGCCGATGATGCTGTGCAGCACGCTGGGCTTGAGGATGTACACCGAGCCGGCGACCAGTCCCAGGTATTCGCCGCTCGGGGTGGTAATCGGCTGCGAGATGAGCACCACCAGGTTACCGGCGATGGATTCGTAGGCCTGGCTGATCTTCGGCTGCTTCAGGCGCAGCGCTTCCTGCACGGCTTCGGAACGCAGCGTGGTGCCGACGATCTGCAGCGAGTCGGGGTAGGCCTGCAGCACCTTGCCGTTGGCGTCGACGATGATGATCGAGTTGAAGTAATTGTCCTGGGCCTTCAGGCGCATCGCCTCGGCGTGCAATACCGGCGCCTCGTTGAAATGGTTGGCGAGTATTCCCGAGCTGTACGCGAGATTGCGCCGCGCGGAGCCGAGGAATTCGCTGATGCTCGAGGCCACCTTTGCGGCATAGGCGCGGTTGGCTTCCAGGGTCGAGTGGATCAATGCGCTGCGCTGCACGTTATAGGCCACCACCAGGCTGTTGCCCAGGGTGGCCAGCGCGGCGAGCAGCACGAAGACGAGTATCAGCACGCGCAGGGTCAGCGGCTTGCGGCTCCAGCGTTTCATGGGCTGGCCTGCCGGGGGTTGCTTGCTCGGAATGTCGGGGTCTGGTCCATGTAAGCGCCGGCGCTGGTAAAGGTCGTGCAGCCTACCCGCCAAACCTCGACGGGGCGAGATTGAGGATAGGCAGGGTTGCGGCGGACGTCACATCGGCGGGGGAAGCCAATGCATCGTCTGCCCCTGGATGAGTATCGCCCTGGCGAAGAGGGGGCGTGGGGGGGGGGGGGGGGGGGGGGGCCAGCGGCGAACGCCCGCCGGAGGAGGGCGGGGGGGGGGAGGGAGCGCGGGGCAAAGACAACAAACAACCC
>NZ_JBGLYK010000159.1:0-13710 GCF_047304025.1 Pseudomonas sp. Pseusp97
GCTGCGCACCGTCGCCATGCTCGCCAACGAAGGCGCCGTCGTTGACGCCCGAGGCGTTGCCGGCGGTGACGCTGCCGCCTTCGCGGAACGGTGTGCCGAGCCTGGCCAGTTGTTCCAGCGTGGTGTCGCCGCGCGGGTGTTCGTCCTGCTCGACCACCTTGGGCGGGCCTTTGCGCTGGGGGATCTGCACCGGGACGATTTCCTTCGCCAGGCGGCCGTTGGCCTGGGCGGCGGCCGCCTTGTGCTGGCTGCGCAGGGCGAAGGCGTCCTGGTCTTCGCGGCTGATGTTGAACTGTTCGGCGACGTTCTCTGCCGTCTCGGGCATGGAGTCGATGCCGAACTGCTGCTTCATCAGCTTGTTGACGAAGCGCCAGCCAATGGTGGTGTCGAAGATTTCCGCGCTGCGGCCGAAAGCCTGCTCGGACTTGCCCATGACGAAGGGTGCGCGGGACATGGATTCCACGCCGCCAGCCAGCATCAGCCCGGCCTCGTTGCAGCGCAGGGCGCGCGCGGCGCTGCCTACGGCATCCAGGCCCGAACCGCACAAGCGGTTGAGCGTGGTGCCGGGCACGGTCACCGGCAGGCCGGCCAGCAGCGAGGCCATGTGGGCGACGTTGCGGTTGTCTTCGCCGGCTTGGTTGGCGCAGCCGTAGATCACGTCGTCGATGGCGCTCCAGTCCAGCTCCGGGTGGCGCTGCATCAGGGCCTTCATCGGGATCGCCGCAAGGTCGTCGGCGCGTACACTGGACAGGGCTCCAGCGTAGCGGCCGATGGGCGTGCGTACGGCGTCGATGATCAGGGCGTCGGTCATATCGCTCATTCGGAGGTCTCCTGCGCCAGCACGGTGCCGCGCACTTTGTAGGATTTGCCGTGGAACAGGGCGATCAACTGGCCCTGGGAATTCTCGATGCGCACGTCGTAGTTGCCGGTGCGGGCACTTCTGCTCTGCTCGAAGGCGCGGGCGACCAGTTCGTCGCCTTCGCGGGCCGGCGCCACGTAATCGATGCTGCAGCCGATGGCGACAGTGGCGTCGTTGTAGCTGTTGCAGGCGAAAGCGAAGGCCGAGTCGGCCAGGGCGAACAGGTAGCCGCCGTGGCAGGTGCCGTGGCCCTGGATCATGTCCTCGCGCACGCGCATCGACAGCGTGGCGCTGCCCGGGCCGGCATCCAGCAGCCGGATACCCATGCGGCGGGTGGCCTGGTCGCGCTCGAACATGGCCTCGGCGCAGTTGCGGGCCAGTTGGGTGGCGTCAGTCATGGAAGGCTCTCCCTTCAGCGTGCAGGCGGCGCAGCAGCAGGGACGGGCGATAGCGCTCCTCGCCGTAGGCGGCCTGCAGGTTGTCCAGCACGCGCAGTACGTTGCCGATGCCGATCTGCCCGGCCCAGGCCAGCGGGCCCTGCGGGTAGTTCACGCCGGCACGCATGGCGAGGTCGATGTCGCCCGCGCTGCCCACACCTTGCAGCACCGCATCGGCGCCTTCGTTGGCGAGCATGGCGACGGTGCGCAGCACGGCGAGGCCGGGGGTGTCGCTCAGGCGGCTGGCGGCGATGCCGGCCCGGGCGAGCAGGGCTACGGCCTGGTCCAGCGCTTCGGGCGTGGTGTCGGCCGAGGCGGAAATGCCCAGGCGCGCAGCCTTGCTGTAATCCAGCGCTAGGTCGATCAGTACCAGGTTGCGCAGGCCGTCTTCCCGGGCGCGCTGGCTGGCGAGACGGCCGTCGGAGAGGGCGATCACCGCGTCGCCCACCCGCAGCAGGCCGCTGCCGGCGCGCTGGGTGATCTCGATACCGGCGTCCTTCAGGCGCTGCACCAGCGGTTGGGCGATGCCCAGGTCACCTTCCAGCACGCAGGAAGTAACGCTGGCGCTGCTGCTCAGGCTGGTCGGCTGCGGGCGCTCGGCGCCTTCGGCGTAGTCGTAGAAGCCCCGGCCACTCTTGCGACCGAGTCGGCCAGCATCCACCAGCTCCTTCTGGATCAGCGAGGGCTGAAAGCGGAAGTCGCCGTAATGGGCGGCGAACACCGAGCAGGTGACGGCGTAGTTGACGTCATGGCCGATCAGGTCGGTCAGCTCGAAGGCGCCCATGCGGAAGCCGCCGGCGTCGCGCAGCAGCGCATCCAGCGTGGCACAGTCGGCGGCGCCTTCCTGCAGCAGGCGCAGGCTTTCGGCATAGAAGGGCCGCGCCACGCGGTTGACGATGAAACCGGGCGAGGACTTAGTGTGAACCGGTCTCTTGCCCCAGGCCAGCGAGGTGGCATACAGGCGGTCGGCCAGCGCCGGATCGGTGGCGAGGCCGGAGACTACCTCCACCAGCGCCATCAGTGGTGCCGGATTGAAGAAGTGCATGCCGACGACCTGCTGCGGGCGCTTGAGGCCGGCGGCCAGGCTGGTGATGGACAGCGACGAGGTGTTGCTGGCCAGGATGCAGTCTTCGGCGCAGAGCGCTTCCAGCTGCTGGAACAGGCCGCGCTTGACCTCCAGGTTCTCGACTATGGCTTCGATCACCAGCTTCGAGTCGGCCAGCGCCTCGACGGCTTCCACCGGTTGCAGGCGGGCGACGATGGCGGCGCGTTCCTCGGCGGGCAATTTGCCTTTTTCCACCAGGCGGCGGAGCTGGCGGTCGATGCCGTCGATGGCCTGGGCGGCGGCGCCGGGGCGGTTGTCATGGAGCTTCACCGGGTGGCCGGCCTGCGCGGCGACCTGGGCGATGCCCGCACCCATGGCGCCGGCGCCGATCACCGCGACTTTGGCGTCTTTCGAAAGTGCGCTCATCGATCAGCGGCCCTTGAAGCTGGGGGTGCGTTTTTCCATGAAGGCGGAGACGCCCTCGCGGTAGTCCTCGCTGCGGCCGGCCAGGCGCTGCAGGTCGCGCTCCAGCTCCAGCTGCTCGTCGAAGCTGTTGTTCAGGCTGGCGTTGAGACTGCGCTTGATCAGTGCCAGGCCGTAGGTCGGCTGGGTCGCCAGATGACGGGCGAGCTTGAGGGCTTCCTCGCGCAGGTTGGCGTCATCCACCACCTGGTAGATCAGGCCCCATTGCTCGGCCTGTTCGGCGGTCAGGCGATTGCCCAGCAGCGCGAGCGCCTTGGCGCGGGCCATGCCGACCAGGCGCGGCAGCGTCCAGGTGCCGCCGGAATCGGGGATCAGGCCGATCCTGCAGAAGGCCTGGATGAAGCTGGCGGCGCCGGCGGCCACGCCATTGACCGCGCAGATGACCGGCAGCGGCAGGTCACGCAGGCTGCGGATCAGCGGGTTGTAGAACTGTTCGATGGACTGGCCGAGGTCCGGCGCGTCCGCGCCGGGGGCGACGTTGCGATCGGAAAGGTCTTGCCCTGCGCAGAAGCCACGGCCCTCACCGGTCAGCAGCAGCACGCGGGCTGCCGGGTTCTGCCGGACCTGCTTGAGCGCCTCGCGCACTTCGCCATGCATGGCGGCGTTGAAGCTGTTGAGCTGCTCCGGGCGATTCAGGCTGAGGAGGGCGACGCCGTCCTCGATGGAAAACAGGATGTGCTCGAAGTTCATGGGCGGGTTCGCTCCATCAGGTAGCAGAAAGGAGGTGCTCAGCGGCCTTCATAGGCGGGCTGGCGTTTTTCCTGGAAGGCACGGATGCCTTCGTCGCGGTCGGCGGTGCCGGCCAGCAGGGTGAAGGCGTGGCGTTCGAAGCGCAGGCCGCTGGCCAGATCGGTGTCCTGCGCCTTGAGCAGCGCTTCCTTGACCAGGCGCACGGCCAGCGGCGCCTTGGCGGCGATGCTGCGGGCGATCTGCAGGGCGCGCTCGACGGTGAATTCGGGTTGGGTGACTTCGCTGACCAGCCCGGCGCGCTGGGCGTGCCGGGCGTCGATGGCTTCGCCGGTGAGCACCATCTGCATCGCCAGCGGCTTGCCCACGGCGCGCAGCAGGCGCTGGGTGCCGCCGGCGCCGGGCATGATGCCGAGGTTGATTTCCGGCTGGCCGAAGCGGGCGTCTTCGCCGGCCACGAGGATGTCGGCGTGCATCGCCAGTTCGCAGCCGCCGCCGAGGGCGAAGCCGTTGACGGCGGCGATCAGCGGTTTGGAGAAGGCGGCGATGCGCTGCCAGTAGCCAACGCGCGGGTCGTTGAGGATGCCGACCAGGTCGCGCTCGGCCATCTCCTTGATGTCGGCGCCAGCGGCGAACGCCTTGCGGCTGCCGGTCAGCACCACGGCGCGGGTTTCGCTGTCCTGTTCGGCGTCGTCGAGTTCGGCGGCCAGTTCGCCCAGCAGTTCGGTGTTCAGGGCGTTGAGCGCCTCGGGGCGCTGCAGGGTGATCAGGCGGACTCCTGCTTCTGGCATCTGAACGGCAAGGGTGCGAGGCATGACATCGTCCTCAGGCTGCACGCGCGGCTGCATGGCCGGCTGTATTGGAATTATGGGAGGCAGGCGTGGCCTGTCTCCGGCCTTCTCCCAGTATAGGCCTGAAGTGATACGGAAAAACAACTATAAAAGTAAATTAGCGTGTCTAAAGTATTTCTGGCAGTGCCACAGGGTGGGCGTTGGCGGCGCCTGATGCTTGCGTTGTATGCGGCGTATTTACTGGTCTAGCGAGGCTTTCTGCCATTCGGGCGCTGTTATCCGGAAGCGATACGTCAGATTTAGATTGGAGGTGCTGACTTTGATGTGATACAAAATTTGCAAAGGAACAAATCGCTTTGCGCGGTGATGCCGAAACCCAGGTAGCGCCGCAGGAGAACCCGATGCCCTGCTACAGCCTCGAAGGCGTGCGCCCGGTCGTTCATCCGACCGCCTATGTCCATCCCACCGCCGTGCTGATCGGCGACGTCATCGTCGGTCCCGGCTGCTATGTCGGCCCGCTGGCGGCGCTGCGCGGCGACTTCGGGCGGATCGTCCTCGAAGAAGGCGCCAACCTCCAGGATACCTGCGTCATGCACGGCTTCCCGGACAGCGACACCGTCGTCGAGCGCAACGGCCACATCGGCCACGGCGCGGTGCTGCACGGTTGCCGCATCGGCGAGGATGCCCTGGTGGGCATGAACGCCGTGGTGATGGACTACGCGCAGATCGGCGCGCGCTCCATCGTTTCAGCCGCCGCCTTCGTCAAAGCCAGGTTCGACTGCCCGCCGCAAAGCCTGGTGCTGGGTGCGCCGGCCAGCGTCAAGCGCAGCCTGAGCGACGAAGAGATCGCCTGGAAACGCCGTGGCACCGAGGAGTACCAGGCCCTGGCCAGACGCTGCATCGCCAGCCTGGTGGAATGCCAGCCGCTGGCGGAAATGGAAGCGGAACGCCCGCGCCTGGGCGACTCCGGTTTCCGCCCCAAAGCAGAGGGCGCGGCAGAGGCAGGGAAGGGCGCATGAGTACTGGGGTTCGCTCCAATGGCCAGGCGGTGCGGCGGGCAGGTATAGTCGCCGCTCCTTCGACTGCGCAACGTGCCATGACCGCTCTAGCACCGCTGAACCAGCTGATCAATCGCTTCCAGGAACAGACGCCGATCCGCGCCAGCTCGCTGATCATCACCCTCTATGGCGATGCCATCGAACCCCACGGCGGCACCGTCTGGCTGGGCAGCCTGATCAATCTGCTGGAACCCTTCGGTATCAACGAACGGCTGATCCGCACCTCGATCTTCCGCCTGACCAAGGAAGACTGGCTGACCGCCGAGAAGGTCGGCCGGCGCAGCTACTACAGCCTGACCGGCACCGGCCGGCGGCGTTTCGAGAAGGCCTTCAAGCGCGTCTACAGCTCCAGCCTGCCGGCGTGGGACGGTTCCTGGACCCTGGTGATGCTCTCGCAGATCGCCGCCGACAAGCGCAAGCAGGTTCGCGAGGAACTCGAATGGCAAGGCTTCGGCGCCATTTCGCCGACCGTCATGGCCTGCCCGCGGGCCGACCGCAGCGATGTCATGGCGACCCTGCAGGACCTGGATGTCACCGAGGACAGCATCGTCTTCGAAACCCGTGCCCAGGACGTGCTGGCCTCCCGCGCCATGCGCATGCAGGTGCGCGAGAGCTGGAAGATCGACGAACTCGGCGAGCACTACAGCGAATTCATCCAGCTGTTCCGCCCGCTCTGGCAAGCGCTGCGCGAGCAGGACCAGCTGCGCCCGGAAGACTGCTTCCTCGCGCGCACCCTGTTGATCCACGAATACCGCCGGCTGCTCCTGCGTGACCCACAATTGCCCGACGAACTGCTGCCGGGCGATTGGGAAGGGCGCGCGGCGCGGCAGCTGTGCCGCAACATCTACCGGTTGATCCACGCCAAGGCCGAGGACTGGCTGAACCGCAACCTGGAGACCGCCGACGGTCCGCTACCGGACGTCGGCGAGAGCTTCTACAAGCGCTTCGGCGGATTGAACTGACAGGAGTTGGCGTGAAAAATGCCTCTCGCCCTGCAACGCTGCGGTTGCAGGGCGGAGACAGTACGGTGCGACCTTCCTGCGGGAGGACGCGGCGAACGATGACGACAGGCCCTGGAGGCCGTCGCTGAATAACAACAATCAATGCGTGTGAGGCTCTGCAGGTCATGAATTCTTCATCGACATTGAGGGATGACGCTTTCGAGGCGTGGCTGGGGCAGGTCAACCGGGCGTGCGGTCGTTTCGATGCGCGCACCCTCGGCCCCCAGTTCCATGGACGGTTGCGCGAATATCAGGGCGGTGCGATCAAGCTTTCCGTGGTCGACATGGCCCAGGTGCACCTGTACCGGACCAGCAAGGAAGTCGGCGCCAGCGCCGGCGGTCACTATTACGCGGTGTTCCAGCTCGAAGGGCGCTCGCGCCTGGAGCAGGGCGACAATCGCGTGGAGCTGTCGCGCGGTGACATCACCCTCATCGATGCCAGCCGGCCCAGCGACATGACCTACCTGGAGGAATCCCGGCAGCTCTCGCTGATCCTGCCGCGCCAGGTGATCGAGCGCGGCCTGCGCATGTCGGAAGTGGCCTGCGCGTCGAAGATCCCCGCCAGCTCGCCCATCGCCGTGCTCGCCAACCGCCTGATCGTCGAGACCAGCCAGCAGGAAAGCCTCGGCATGCTGGAGAGCGAGGCGACCCTGGACGCCCTGGTGACGCTGCTGCGCCCCGCGCTGGCCAGCCAGGACGCCGAGCAGGACAACCACGAACGCATGTTCCGCAAGGCCACGGCCTTCATCGACCAGCACATCGGCGCCGAAGAACTCTGCCCCGAGCTGATCGCCCGCGAAGTGGGCATTTCGGTGCGCGGCCTGTACCGCATGTTCGCCAAGAAGGGCCTGGTGGTGGCGCAGTACATCAAGAACCGCCGCCTGGACTTCTGCGCCGAGACCCTGCGCAACGCCCAGTTCGAGCAGAAGTTGTCGGCGCTCGGTTATGCCTGGGGCTTCTCCGATTCGAGCTACTTCTCCACGGCCTTCAAGGGCCGCTTCGGGGTTTCGCCGGGCGAGTACCGCAAGCGTTACGCCAACTGATTCCTTGGGGGACGGCGATACCTGACGGCGGCGTGCCGTGAATGATGGGTATCGCTGCGCTCCACGCCATCCTACGCTGATGCCCGCCTGCACCACTGCCCCCGGCCGAATCCTTCGTAGGATGGGAGGAGCGCAGCGATACCCATGCTGCCTGTGGCGTGCTCACTCGCCAGGCAGGTTCGCGAGCAAGCTCGCTCCTACAGGTCCGCGGATACGCCGCAGCCGCTCTTCGTAGGACCGAGGGGGACGCCTAGTCCTTGCTCGCGAACGCTCCGGAACCATGACCCTCGTCACCTGAGCGCCATCCTGGCACTCCCGCCAACAAGTCTGGCACAGAGGAAAAGACCCTCCGCTGCGCTGCTGGCAACAATCTCCTTCGATGACGCGCGCCATCCGGCCGCAAGCTGTATTCGAAGGTGACTCCCCGATGTCCCGCAACAAGCTCCGATTCGGCGCCCTCGGCCTGCTGCTGGCCGGCGCGCTGCTGCAACCGGTCCTGGCGTTTGCCGGCGACTGCCCGGCCAGCGAAGCCCAGCAGGGCGAAACCGTGTTCGCCCGCGACTGCTCGATCTGCCACACCGCCAAGGCCGACGGCCCCGGCATGATGGGCCCCAACCTGCATGGCGTGGTTGGCCGCATGGCCGGCTCGCTTGCCGGCTTCAGCTATTCCCAGGCGATGAAGGGCAAGGGCGCGGCCTGGTCGCGCGACAACCTCGACGCCTTCGTCAGCCAGCCCCAGGCCACCGTGCCCGGAACCTACATGCCCTTCGCAGGCCTGGCCGACGCGGCCGAGCGGCGGGCGCTCACCTGCTGGCTGAGCCAGCAGCACTGATCCATCAGGAGAGACCATGAACGTCACACAGACCCTGCCTCAGGTCACTGCCTTCCTTGCGCGCAAGCATGGCTGCTTCATCGACGGCGCCTGGGTGGTGCCCGAGGGGGCCCGCACCGACGTGCTGAACCCGGCCACCGGCGAGGCGATCTCCAGTGTTGCCGACATCGACACCGACCTGCTCGACCGTGCCGTGAAGTCCGCCCAGGCAGCTTACAAATCCCGCGTCTGGGCCGACCTGCGCCCGGCCGATCGCGAGCGCATCCTGCTGCGCTTCGCCGACTTGGTGGAAGCCAATGGCGAGGAACTGGCCCAGCTGGAAACCCTCAGCCAGGGCAAGTCGATCAACATCTCGCGCATGCTGGATGTCGGCGCCACCGTCGAGTTCATGCGCTACATGGCCGGCTGGGCGACCAAGATCGAAGGCCAGTCGCTGAACGTTTCCATCCCGCTGCCGCCGGGGGCCAAGTTCACCGCCTACACCCGCCGCGAGCCGCTGGGCGTGGTCGCCGGCATCGTGCCGTGGAACTTCCCGCTGATGATCGCCGTGTGGAAGCTGATACCGGCGCTGGCCACCGGCAACAGCGTGGTGATCAAGCCCGCCTCGGAAACCCCGCTGACCGCCCTGCGTCTGGCCGAACTGGCCTTCGAGGCCGGTGTGCCGGCCGGCGTGTTCAACCTGGTGACCGGCGATGGCCCGCGCATCGGTGGCGGCCTGGCCAGCCACAAGCTGGTCAACAAGGTCTCCTTCACCGGCTCCACCGCGGTGGGGCGCAGCGTCGGCCTGGCCGCCGTGCAGAACATGACCCGCTTCGCCCTGGAGCTGGGCGGCAAGAACCCGATGATCGTCCTCGCCGACGCCAATATCGACAATGCCGTGCAGGGCGCGCTGCTGGGCGGCCTGCTGAACAACGGCCAGGTCTGCGCCGCGGCTTCGCGCTTCTACGTGCACCGTTCGCGCTACGACGAGTTCGTCGAGAAACTGGCCGCCGCCGCAGCCGGTATGAGCCTGGGCGAGGGCATGGACCCGACCGCGCAGATCAACCCGCTGGTATCCGCCAAGCAGCAGCGCAGCGTGCTCGACCACATTGCCCGGGCCGGCGAGCAGGGCGCGCGCATCGTCTGCGGTGGCGAGCAGGTCGGCGGTAGCGGCTTCTATGTGCAGCCCACCGTGCTGGCCGACGTGACCATGCAGATGGCCGTGGCCCGTGACGAAGTCTTCGGCCCGGTGCTGGCGGTCCTGCCGTTCGACGAGGACGACGAGGCCATCGCCATGGCCAACGACAGCGAGTACGGCCTTGGCGCGAGCCTGTGGACCAACGACCTGAGCAAGGCGATGAACCTCGTGCCGCGCATCGAGTCCGGCACCGTGTGGGTCAACGCCCACGTGCTGCTCGACCCGAGCATGCCGTTTGGCGGCGTCAAGCAGTCGGGCATGGGCCGCGAGTTCGGCCGCGCGGTAGTCGAGGCCTATACCGAGATCAAGTCGGTGTGCATCGCGCATTGATTGATAGAGAGAGCAACCCCCTCGTTCAGCAGCGGGCCTTCGGGCCCGTTTTTTTAGCGGGATTCGGGAGAAACCTGTAGGAGCGAGCTTGCTCGCGAACCGCCCAGCCGCATTGTCATCGGCTGTTCGCGAGCAAGCTCGCTCCTACGAAGAGCAAACTCAGATCCGTAGGATGGGTGGAGCGCAGAGCGGGGGTGAGGCGTAGGGCGGATAACCTGAAACAGGTTATCCGCCGGCTACTCGGCGGATAACGCTGGCGCGTTATGCACCCTACGGGCGACGGCCTCAGTGCGCCGGCAGAATCCGCCCCCGGCACTCGCCGAAGCCGATGGACGCATGGCCCTCGCGGCGGCAGCGGGCGCGCAGGATGATCTCGTCGCCGTCTTCGAGGAAGCGCCGCTCCTCGCCGTTGCTCAGCACCACCGGTTGTTTGCCGCCGCCGGTGAGCTCCAGCAGGCTGCCGAAGCTGTCCGGGGTCTCCCCGGACAGGGTGCCGGAGCCGAACAGGTCGCCCGGCTGCAGGCGGCAGCCGTTGACGCTGTGGTGCGCCACCATCTGCGCGACGGTCCAGTACATGTTCAGCGTGTTGCTCAGGGCGATGCGTTCCGGGCCCTGGTGCTCGCGGCGCATGCGCGCGGTGTGCAGCAGGACTTCCAGTTCGATGTCCAGCGCGCCGTGTCGCTGATCGCCTTCGTCGTACAGGTACGGCAGCGGCTGCGGATCGCCTTCCGGGCGGGCCGGCTGGGCGACGCGGAATGGCTCCAGCGCCTCGGCAGTGACTACCCAGGGCGACACGGTGGTGGCGAAGCTTTTCGACAGGAACGGCCCCAGCGGCTGGTATTCCCAGGCCTGCACGTCACGCGCGGACCAGTCGTTGAGCAGGCAGAAGCCGGCGATGTGGCCGGAGGCGGCATTGATCGGGATGGCCTTGCCCTGGTCGTTGCCCTGGCCGATCCAGATGCCCAGTTCCAGCTCCAGGTCCATCCGTGCGCAGGGACCGAACACCGGCACGTCGAGGCCGGCGGGCAGGGTCTGGCCGTTCGGGCGGCGCACTTCAGTGCCCGACGGCACGATGGTCGAGGCGCGGCCGTGGTAGCCGATGGGCACGTATTTGTAGTTGGGCAGCAACGGGTTGTCCGGGCGGAACAGCTTGCCGACGTTCTGCGCGTGGTGGATGCCGACGTAGAAGTCGGTGTAGTCGCCCACTTTCGCCGGCAGGTGCATGCGGCACGCGGCCTGGGGTTTGAGCAGGGCGGCGCCGAGGGCTTCCATGCGCTTCTGTTCGCCACAACCTTCGCTGAGCAGGTGGACCAAGGCATCGCGCAGGGTACGGCGAGCGGTGGGGCCGGTGGCGAAGAAGGCGTTGAGGCTGTCGGCGCTGGCCACCAGCGCGGCCTGATGCGCGGCGCCGTGGAACAGGCCGGCTTCGCAGGCGGTCTTCAGGTCGAAGATGTAGTCGCCGATGGCAACGCCGCCACGGGGCGAGTCGCCGGGCGGGCTGAACACGCCCAGCGGCAGGTTCTGCAGGGGGAAGTCCGGGTGGCCGTTGGCCGATTCGATCCAGCTCTGGGTGGTGGGGGCGACGCTCATGTTACTGCTCCTGGGAAGGGTCGAAGGTCTTCTGCATGCCGCTCCAGCAGCTGTCATAGTCACGCTGCAGCTGCGGGCAGTCGAGGGCGAAGCGGCTGGGGCGCAGCACGCGGCCGGTCTCGAACATGAAGGCCATGGTCTTGTCGATCTTGTGGGGTTTGAGGTCGGCGGCGATTGCCTGCACGGTGGTGGCGTTGTCCGGGCCGTGGGCGCTCATGCAGTTGTGCAGCGAGGCACCGCCGGGGACGAAACCGTCGGCCTTGGCGTCGTACACGCCCTGGATCAGGCCCATGAATTCGTTCATCAGGTTGCGGTGGAACCACGGCGGACGGAAGGTGCTCTCGGCCACCATCCAGCGCGGCGGGAAGATCACGAAGTCCATGTTGGCCATGCCGTGGGTGTCGCTGGGCGAGGTCAGCACGGTGAAGATGGACGGGTCCGGATGGTCGTAGCTGATCGAGCCGATGGTGTTGAAGCGGCGCAGGTCGTACTTGTAGGGCACGTTGTTGCCGTGCCAGGCGACCACGTCCAGCGGCGAGTGGTCGAGCTGGGTGGCCCAGAGTTCGCCGAGGAACTTCTGTACCAGTTGCACCGGGGCTTCCACGTCCTCGTAGTGCGCCACCGGGGCGAGGAAGTCACGGGGATTGGCCAGGCCGTTGCTGCCAATGGGGCCGAGGTCGGGCAGGCGCAGGGCGGCGCCGTGGTTTTCCGCCACGTAGCCGGCGGCCTCGGCGTCCAGCAGCTCGACGCGCAGACGCATGCCGCGGGGGATCACGGCGATCTCCAGCGGCTCCAGTTCCAGCACGCCCAGCTCGGTGACCAGGCGCAGGCGGCCGGCCTGGGGCACGATCAGCAGCTCGCCGTCGGCGTTGAAGAACACCCGGCGCATCGAGGTGTTGGCGCGATAGGCGTACAGGCTGACACCGCTGCAGGCCTCGGCCTCGGCGTTGGCGGCCATGCATAGCAGGCCATCGACGAAATCGGTAGGCTCCTGCGGGATATCGAAACTGTTCCAGCGCAGCCGATTGGGCGTGACCGGACCGAGCGCGGTGCCGGTGATCTGCCGCTCCAGGCGCTCGAAGCGCGGGTGCGCTGCCGACGGGCGGATACGGTACATCCAGGTACGCCGCGCTTCGCTGCGCGGAACCGTGAAGGCGGTGCCAGAGAATTGCTCGGCGTAGAGGCCCAGCGGCACCCGTTGCGGCGAGTTCATGCCCACGGGCAGGGCGCCCGGCAGGGCCTCGCTGGCGAATTCGTTGCCGAATCCGGATTGGTAGGCAGGGGAGGCGGTCATGGTGGTTTTTCTCTTGTTATCGTAATTGAATTACGATTAACGTAATTTCGTGTCGACGGGCCGTCAAGTCCGTCTGGGAGTTCCTTTAAGTTGAAGACCATGAACGACGCCGAAGACTCCGTCCCGACGAAGGGCGCGAAAGTGCAATCCGCCGAGGTCGGCACGCAGATACTCAAGGCTCTGGCGGACCTCGCGCCGAGCACTTCGCTCAAGCGCCTGGGCGAGTACCTGGACATGCCGGCGGCCAAGGTCCACCGCTACCTGCAGGCGCTGATTGCCAGCGGCTTCGCCGAGCAGGACCCGCTGACCAACCATTACGGCCTGGGGCGTGAGGCCCTGTATGTCGGGCTGGCGGCGATCCGTCGGCTGGACGTGGTGAAGGTCTCCAGCCCGGCGCTGGCCGAGCTGCGCGACCAACTGGGGCAGACCTGCTTCCTCGCCATCTGGGGCAGCCACGGGCCGACCGTGGTGCAGGTGGAGCCGGCGCAGGGGATGGTCACGCTGGTGACTCAGGTCGGCTCGGTGCTGCCTTTGCACGGGTCGTCCACCGGACTGGTGTTTGCGGCCTACAAGGATGGGCTGGAGGAGGGCGCGGACCTGGCGGTGCTGGAGAGCATTCGCAGCGAAGGCCTGCACGCCATCCACGGCCTGCTGATGCCGGGGGTGAATGCGCTGTCGGTGCCGCTGTTCAAGACCGGGCGGGACTTGGCGGGGGTGATTACCGTGGTGGGTTCTGAGGCGAGCTTTGCGGCTGAGCCCCAGGGGGAGGCTGCGCGGGTGTTGCTGGCAGTCGCGCGGGAGGTGAGTTTGCGGATGGGGGGAGAGGTTTGACCGTCTGAGGCTTCGGTGCTCGGGTGTGCCCTCTCCCCAGCCCTCTCCCTGAAGGGAGAGGGAGTACCCGAGTGAAGTGTGGCGACAGTGCGTCCCTGACGACTCGGCATCCGGGGGCCGAGCGAGTTACCTTCAGGGAGAGAGCATTCGTAGGAGCGAGCTTGCTCGCGAACAGCTCTGCAGCGGGGGAGGTTCGCGAGCAAGCTCACTCCTACAATCAAATACAGCGTTGGGGGCAACTCACTCCCGCTC
>NZ_JBGLYK010000015.1:0-53822 GCF_047304025.1 Pseudomonas sp. Pseusp97
GTGCCGGGCTGCTCGCGGACCGCCAGCTGCCCCTGGAAGAACTGACTGCGGACCTGCACACCGCCACCGGCAGGCGCCAGCGCGTCACCCTCGACGACGGCAGCGAACTGGTCCTGAACGCGCGCAGCGCCGTGGACATCGACTTCACCCCGCAACGCCGCCTGCTGCGTCTGCGCCGCGGTGAAATCCAGCTGCGCGTGGCAGGCGATGCGCGCCCGCTGCTGATCGCCAGCCCCTTCGGCCAGGTGCTCAGCCAGGGTGGCCGGCTACAAATGCGCCTGGGCGAGGAACGCTGCGCGGCCATCGCACTGGAAGGCTCGCTGGAACTGGCCACCCTGGCCGGCGAGCGCCTGCAGCTGCCGCGCCGCCAACAGGTGAGCTTCGACCGCTACGCCTTCTCCCCGCCGGCGCCCCTGCTGGGCGGGGAAGGCGCCTGGGTGGACGGCCTGCTGGAAGTACGCAACCAGCGCCTCGCGGAAGTACTCGACGCCCTGCGTCCTTACCGCAGCGGCGTGCTGCGCGTCGATCCGGCCGTGGCCGGGCTGCGTGTCAGCGGGCTGTTCCGCCTGGACGACAGCGACCAGGCCCTGGACACCCTCGCCCGCACCCTGCCGATCCGCATCGCGCGGCGCACCGACCTGTGGGTGAGCGTGGGGCCGGCGTGAGAATTCACACCGCCCGGCCAGGGCGGTTCTAAGGACATAACCAATCGATCTGCAAGGTTCCCGCGGGCCGTTGCACACAGATGACGTAAGCGCCGCCCTTTTGCGGCGCATCCTCTGGGGGAGTCATGCCGCGTCATTCCGTTTTCAACCGCAAGGCCGGGGCTTTCGTCCTGGGTTCGCTCGCCGCCCTGTTCCTCGGCTCGGCGCTGGCCGCCGGGCCGTCGCAGGCCTACCACATCGCCTCGGGTCCGCTGGACGAAGTGCTGCTGTCGATCAGCCGACAGAGCGGCCAGGTGATTTCCTTCACGCCCGAAGTGGGGCGCTATTCCTCGTCGGCCGTCGACGGCACTTACTCCGCGCAACAGGCGGTGGACGCCGCGCTGCGCGGCACCGGCCTGCAACTGCAGGTCAGCGAGGACGGCGCCATCGTCGTCCGCAAGGCCGGCAATGGCGCGCAACGGGCCAGCGGAGCGGCGGCGGATTCCGCCGTGCCGACGCTGGACCGCGTCGTCGCCATCGGCACCCGGCGCCAGGACGCCACCGCGCTGACCAGCAGCGCGCCGGTGGACGTGATCGATGCCAGCGAGCTGGTGCAGACCGGCGCCACCAGCCTGAACCAGGCGCTGTTCCAGTTGCTGCCGTCGTTCAACTTCCCGCAGAACCAGAGCGCCACCCGTGGCCAGGACCCCAAGGGCGCGTCGCTGCGCGGGCTGTCGCCGGACCAGACCCTGGTGCTGGTCAACGGCAAGCGCCGACACGCCTCGGCAGTAGTGAACATCTCCGGCGGCGTGCCCTTCATCGGCGCGCAGTCGGTGGACCTGGACATGATCCCGATCAGCGCCATCGACCACGTCGAGGTGCTGCGCGACGGTGCGTCGGCCCAGTACGGCTCCGACGCCATCGCCGGGGTGATCAACATCGTCCTCAAGGAACGCGACAGCGGCGGCCAGGCCAGCGCGCAGCTGGGCAAGTACAGCCAGGGTGACGGCTTCGGCAAGTCCGCCGATGGCTGGTACGGCCTGGCACTGCCCGGCGACGGCTTCCTCACCCTGAGTTTCAACGGGCTGAACAACAAGCCCGACGACATCGGCGAGAAATACTACGCCGACGGCGAACTGCAGGACCCGCGCTGGGGCGGCGCGAGCCGGGAGAAGTTCAACCTCGCGGCCAACGGCGAGATCGGCCTGAGCGATGCCTGGCGCCTCTACAGCTTCGGCACCTTCGGCCGCGACACCTCGTACAACAACACCCCGCCGCTGCTCGCCAGCAGCCCCAACAACGTGCCGGAAATCTATCCCAACGGCACTATCCCGCAGTACCGCTACCACTACGAGGACGCCTCGCTGACATTGGGCTCGCGCTACGAGGACGAATCCCTCGGGCGCTTCGACCTGTCCGCCACCTATGGCCGCGACAAGCACACCGAGCGCGCCTCGGACACCGTCAACCCGAGCTACGGCGTGGCCAGCCCGACCAGCTTCGACGTCGCCACCCTGACCAACGAGCAGACCAACCTCAACTTCGACTACAGCCGCGACGTCCCCGTGGACTGGGCGTTCAAGCCGCTGACGCTGTCCGCTGGCCTGGCGTGGCGCGACGAGCGCTATCGCCTGGAAGACGGCGACTTCGCCTCCTACTCCTTTGGTGGCATCGACGGCGTGCAGGTCGGCGCGGTACAGGCCTCGGGGCTGACCCCGGACGACGCCGCTACCTATACCCGGCAGGTCCGCGGCCTCTACCTGGGCCTGGAGAACCAGCTGACCGAGCGCTTCCAGTTCGGCCTTGCCGCCCGTACCGAGCACTACTCGGACTTCGGCGACACCACCACCGGCAAGCTCTCCGCGCGCTATGAGCTGACCCCGCAACTGGGCCTGCGCGCGACCATCAACAACGCCTACCGCGCACCGACCCTCGGGCAGATCGGCACCTCCTGGACCACCACCACCAACGTCGGCGCCGACGGCAACCCGGTGCTGACCCGCATGCTGCCGGTGGACAACCCGGCGGCGCGCGCCCTGGGCGCACAGCCACTCAAGCCGGAGAAATCCGACAACTACTCCCTGGGCGTGGTATGGCGGCCCAGCGAGCAGGCGTCGCTGACCGTGGACGCCTACCAGATCGATATCCGCGACCGCATCCTCTACAGCGGCGGCATCTTCGGCCCCGAGGCCGAGCGCATCCTCACCGAGGCCGGCTACGGCCAGTACAGCTGGGCGCAGTTCATGACCAACGCCGCCGACACCCGCACCCGCGGCGTCGACGTGGTGGGCAAGTACAACCTGGAGCTGGGCGCCTACGGCAACCTGGCGCTCTCCGCCGGCTACACCAAGACCCGCACGCGGGTGCAGAAGATCCACGAGAACCCCAACGGCTTCGTCACCGTCACCCGCGAATCCGAGGGCTACCTGGAACATGGCTACCCGGAGGACAAGCTGGTGCTCGGCGCCGTGCACAGCTTCGGCCCCTGGACCTTCAGCCTCTACGAGACCCGTTTCGGCCGCTACCGCAAGTACGCCGCCGACGCGAGCGCCTCGCAGTACGACCAGACCTTCTCCGCGCAGTGGGTCACCGACCTCGACCTGAATTACGCGTTCAACCGCAGCCTGAAGGTCTCGGTGGGCGCCAACAACCTCTTCGACAGCCGCCCGGACAAGTACAACGACCAGCTGCGCCAGACCCAGGCACAGCAATACAGCTACCTCTCGCCGGCCGCGCCGGAGGGGACCTTCTACTACACCAAGCTCACCTACGACTTCTGACCGGAGCGGGCGTGCCGTGGCACGCCCGCCTTCACCTGCAACGAGGAAACCTTGCATGCAATCGTTCAAACGCTGGTTCGGCAGCGCGGCACTCGCCCTCGGCCTGCTGGCCTCCGGTGCCCAGGCAGCCGACGAAAAGGCCCCGATTCATTTCGGCGAACTCACCTGGGAAAGCGGCAGCCTGATCACCGAAGTGCTGCGCCTGCTGGTGGAACAGGGCTACGGCTACGCCACCGATACCCTGCCCGGCAGCACCGTCAGCCTGGAAGCGGCACTGGCACGCAACGACGTACAGGTCATAGGCGAGGAATGGGCTGGGCGCAGCCCCGCCTGGGTCAAGGCACAGGCTGAGGGCAAGGTGTTCGGCCTGGGCGACACGGTGAAGCATGCCGACGAAGGCTGGTGGGTGCCCGAATACGTGATCAAGGGCGACGCGTCGCGCGGCATCGCGCCGCTGGCGCCGGACCTGCGCTCGGTGGCCGACCTGCCGCGCTACCGCGAGGTGTTCCGCGATCCCGAATCACCCGATAAGGGCCGCTTCCTCAACAGCCCCACCGGCTGGACCTCGGAGATCGTCAACTCGCAGAAGCTCAAGGCCTATGGCCTGACGGACAGCTTCACGAACTTCCGCACCGGCTCCGGCGCGGCGCTGGACGCCGAGATCGCCTCGTCGATCCGCCGCGGCAAGCCGGTGCTGTTCTACTACTGGTCGCCCACCCCGTTGATGGGCCGCTACAAGCTGGTGCGCCTGGAAGAGCCGGCGTTCGACGCCGAGGCCTGGAAGACCCTGAGCGACGCGAAGAATCCCAATCCGCGCGGCACCCGTTCGATGCCGGCGCGGCTATCGGTGGGCGTCTCGGCCGCCTTCCACCGGGACTACCCGGAGCTGGTGTCGGTGTTCGAGAAAGTCGACTTCCCCATCGGCCTGCTCAACGCGTCCCTGGCGAAAATGAGCGAGACGCGCCAGCCGCCGCGAGAAGCTGCCCGTGAGTTCCTCAGGGCCAACCCGCAGGTCTGGCACCCCTGGGTCAGCGACGACGTGCGCAGCAAGGTCGAGGCCGCGCTGTGAGTTCGAGCTTCCCGCAGGGCCTGCACCATTCAATCGCCGCGCCGGTGAACCAACTGGTGGACAGCCTGGTGCTGAACTACGGCGACCAGTTGCGGCGGCTGTCCGACAGCCTGCTGCAGCTGGTCACTCTGCTGGAGAACCTGCTGCGCCTGCCGCCCTGGTGGTTGCTGCTGATGCTGGTGGGGCTGCTCGCCTGGCACGCGGGACGCAGCTGGAAGCGTGCGTTGCTGCTGACGGCCCTGATGTTCCTGATCGGCGTGGTCGGCCTGTGGGACAAGCTGCTGCAGACCTGCGCCCTGGTGCTGGTCGCCACTGGTCTCTGCGTGCTGATCGGCGTGCCGCTGGGCGTGCTGCTGGCGTACCGTCCACTGGCCCGCCGCATGCTGATGCCGTTACTGGACGTCATGCAGACGCTGCCCAGCTTCGTCTACCTTATCCCGGTGCTCATGCTCTTCGGTCTGGGCAAGGTACCGGCGATCTTCGCCACGCTGATCTACGCGCTGCCGCCGCTGGTTCGCCTGACCGACCTGGGCCTGCGCCAGGTCGACCCATCGGTGCGCGAAGCCGCGCGCTGCCTGGGCGCCAACCGCTGGCAGCGGCTGCGCCACGTCGAGCTGCCGCTGGCGCTGCCGAGCCTCATGGCCGGGCTGAACCAGACGGTGATGATGGCGCTGTCCATGGTGGTGGTCGCCTCCATGATCGGCGCACGCGGCCTGGGTGAAGACGTGCTGGTCGGCATCCAGACCCTCGATGTCGGACGCGGTGTCGAAGCAGGGCTGGCAATCGTGGCACTGGCGGTGGTGATAGACCGGGTCACGCAGGGGTATGGGCGGCCGGCTCGCTGAGGAGCATGCACCGGCTGACCATCGAAAGGGCAGCCGATTGCGTTTCACCCTTGGCAGCCGGCATCCGTCGCCAACGCCGCGGACGTGGAGCCTGGCACGCACGATGGTTGGCTTTTCCGCCCCCGGCCGACATGGTATTGATGCCCGTCACTTATCAATAGCGCGGCATCCCGATGAGCATCAACTTCGACCTGGACGACCTTCAAGCCTTCCGTGCCGTCGTCGAGAAAGGCAGCTTTCGCAAGGCCGCCGAGGCCGTGAAGATCACCCAGCCGGCGCTCAGCCGGCGCATCGAAAAGCTCGAATCGGCGTTGAACGTGAGGCTGTTCGAGCGCACGACCCGCAAGGTGAGCCTCACTCCGGTCGGACGGGCCTTCCTGCCGGAGGTCGAGCGGGTGCTCGATCATCTGGACACTGCCCTGATGAACATCGCCGAGGTCGCCTCCAGCAGGACGGAGCGCGTCACCATCGCCTGCGTGCCCTCGGCGGCCTATTACTTCATGCCGCAGGTGGTGAGCGAATTCCATCGCCTCTACCCGCGGATCAAGATCATGCTGGTGGACTCCAGCGCCAATGACGTCAACGCGGCGGTAGCGAGCGGGGAAGCCGACTTCGGCGTCAGTTTCAGCGCGCACCTGGACCCGGGGCTGACCTTCGAGCTGTTGCTCGAGGAGCGCTATGTGATGGCCTGCCGGCGCGATCACCCGCTGGCCGGCCTGCCCTCGGTGACCTGGAGCCAGATGTATGAGCACGACTATATCTCGCTGGACAAGACCTCGGGCAATCGCCTGATCCTGAGCCAGGCCCTGAAACGCCTGCACCCTCCCCGCCAGAGCATCTGCGAAACGCGGCACGTGACCACGGCCATCGGCCTGGTGGAAGCGGGGCTGGGCGTTGCCGCGGTGCCCTCCATCGCCATGCCGCGGACCCGTCATCCGCTGCTCACCGCCGTGCCGCTGGAAGAGCCGCAGGTGGTGCGCAACGTCGGCTTGGTCAAGTGCCGCGGACGCGCCCTGACACCCGCTGCGCTCGAACTGGAGCGGCTGGTCAGGGACATGCCGGTGCAGTCAGCGGGGGATTGAATCCAGCCCGGTCGACTGGATGACCGGCTGCGCAGCCGGCGAGGACAGGTAGGCCAGCAATGCCCTGGCCTTCTCCGGATGCCTGGCGTTGCGCGGGATGCCGGCGGAATAACGCGTGATGGATTGCAGGCTTTCCGGAATCCGGCCAACGAAGGTCACCCCCGGCACCGGCAGCAACTCGGCCACCTGCTGGAAGCCGACCTCGTACTGGCCCGAGGCGACGACCGAAGCCACCGGTATCCGCTCGATCATCCTGGCCTTGGAGGCCACCGATGGCTCCACGCCCAGCTTGCGGAACAGTTCCTTCTGGATGTACATGCCGCTGGCGCTGTCGGAATAGGCGATGGACCCGGCATCGAGCAGCGTCTTCCTGAGCGCGCCCTCGGTACCGATGTCCGGCCTGGCAGCTCCCTGCTTCACCACCATGCCGATCCGCGAGTCGGCCAGTTCGACCCTGGAGGCCGGGTCGACCTTGCCCTGGCGGATCAGCTCATCCAGCGCATACCCGACCATGATCACCAGATCCGCGTTCTCCCCCCGCTCGAGCCGATTGGGGATGGCTTCGCGGGCCTGGCCCATGGAAGGCCCCAGCACGGTCTGGATCGTATCGCCGCTACGCTCGGCGAAAGTCGGGCTCAATCGTTTGAAAGCGGCGGTGAAGCCACCGGAGGTCATCACATCCAGCTCTTCGGCCGACGCCACGCTGTTCAGCGCGCAGAAGCCGATCGCCAGGGCGGCCAGGTGTTTCGTCAAACTCTTCATCAGAAAGTCTCTCAGTCAGGCTGGCTGCGCCACGCGCGCGGAACTGTCGCGGTACAACAGCAGGGTCGAGCAAAGCGCACAAAGCGCGGCGAAGGTCATCCAGTACCCCGGTGCGCCCTTGTCGCCGCTCAGGTGGATGAGCCAGGTGCAGATGGCCGGCGTGAAGCCGCCGAACACCGCTGTCGCCAGGCTGTAGGCCAGCGAGAAACCCGCGACCCGCACCTCCACCGGCATGATTTCGGTGAGGGCCGGGATCATCGCTCCGTTGTAGAGGCCGTAGAGGAAGGACAGCCAGAGCAGAACCTGCAGCATGTGTCCGAAACTGGGCGAAGCCGCCAGGAAGGACAACGCGGGATAGGCCGTGAACACGGCCAGGAGGGTCATGGCGACGAGCATGGGCTTGCGCCCGAAGCGATCGCTGAGATGTCCGCCGATGGGCAGCCAGACGAAGTTCGAGACGCCGACGAGCAAGGTCACGAGCAGGGCATCGGTGGCGCTCAGGTTGAGGACCGTCTTGCCGAAGGTCGGCGCGTACACGGTGATCAGGTAGAACGCGGTGGTGGTCATGGCCACCATCAGCATGCCCGCCATGACCACGCTCCAGTTCCGTCCCAGGGTGGCGAACACCTGCTTCATCGTCGGACGCTCGGCGCGTCGGGCGAATTCCTCGGTTTCCTCGAGGCTACGGCGAAGCACGAAGATGAAGGGAACGATCACGCAACCCACCGCAAAGGGAATCCGCCACCCCCAGTCGGCCACCGCGGCCGGCGCCATGAACTGGTTCAGCGCATACCCCAATGCCGCGGCCACCACGATTGCCGCCTGCTGGCTCGCCGATTGCCAACTGGTGTAGAAGCCCTTGCGCCCGGGAGTCGCCATCTCCGCCAGGTAGACGGAAACGCCGCCCAGTTCGGCACCGGCGGAAAAGCCCTGGAGCAGTCGCCCGACCAGCACCAGCAACGGCGCCCAGAGGCCGATGCTGGCGTAGCCGGGCACCAGGACGATCAGCAGGGTGCCGCTGGCCATGATCGAAAGCGTGACGATCAGGCCTTTCTTGCGGCCCACGTCGTCGATGTACGCGCCCAGGATCACCGCCCCGAGCGGGCGCATGAGGAAACCTGCGCCGAACACCGCGAAGGTCATCATGAGGGAGGCGAATTCACTGGAGGACGGGAAGAAAACGGCCGCTATCTGGGTGGCGTAGAAGCCGAAGAGGAAGAAATCGAACTGTTCGAGGAAGTTGCCCGAGGTCACTCGAAACACTGCGCCCGCCTTTGAGCGTGCGGAGGGCGAACCCGATTGGGGGAAGGCATGCATAGGTCTTTTCTCCAGCGATCTTATTTGGGCTTGTTGACGCTTGCGACGGCCGGATTCTGCTGGACACACTTTGAAACGATAAGTGCTATGTTTGCATGCATTGATGCAGGTTTTTTATCAATACCCATCGGGTCGCCCTGCCGGACCTTTAGACGCCGCGCCGGCGAGCGGCGCCGGGCGCACGGCAGGTCACCATCGCCCCCAGCGCCGGCGCTACGTGAAAAACCCTGACCGCACGCGATGCTCCGGTGTCTTTTGCGGGATAATTGCCGCTCCGCTCGCCCCTCGATCGACAGGCTCGAGGCATTCGCTTGATGGCGCACAAGGCCGAAACGCTGCTTGAATGACATCAAGGGCACGGCTCGTTGCAGACAGCCCGGCGCCACCTCCAGAGCATTGCCCGAGACAGCCACCTCACCGGACCGCTGCTGATAAGGAAATATCTTGCCACTGCCTTCCCTATGGAAAAGCGGGACCTCCCGGGTCTCTGCCGTGAAGCGCGACATCCACCTTGTCTTTCTGTTGCTGTTGATCATCGGCTGTTCGTTGGCATCGTTGACCTTCTGGAAGGTGATGGCCTCGCGGCAGGAGGCGCTCGATGACATCAACGTCCACAGCCTCAACCTGACCCAGGCGCTCTCGACCTACTCCGAAGGCATAGTCCGGCAGAGTTCGCTGCTCCTGCTCGGCCTGGTCGAGCGCCTGGAAACCGAAGGCAGCGGGCCGGCGCAGATCGAAAGGCTGCGACAACTGGTCAGCCGCCAGCAGTCGCTGATGCCGCAGATGAGCGGCGTGACGGTCTACGACCGCGACGGCCGCTGGCTGATGTCGTCGAACCGCCCCATACCCGCCGGCGCCAACAGCAGTGACCGGGCCTATTTCATTCACCACCGCGACGACCCATCCCGCGAGCCGTTCATCGGCCTGCCGATTCGCAGCCGCTCGACCCAGGAATGGGTGATCACCATCAGCCGCCGTTTCGATGGCCCCGGCGGCGAGTTCGCCGGCGTCGTCGCCGTGACCCTGGGCATCGAGAACTTCCTGCGCCTCTTCGGCCAGCTCGACATCGGCCGGGACGGCGCCATCGGCCTGTCCTACACCGACGGTTCGCTGCTGGTGCGCTACCCCTTCCGCGAGCAGGACATGGGGCGCAACTTCTCGAAGTCGCCGATCTACGCCCAGTACCTGGTGGATCGCTCGGTCGGGACTGCCTCGTTCACCTCCAGCCTGGACGGCGTGGAGCGTCTCTATGCGTTCCGCAAGAGCGACAAGCTGCCGCTGGTGACGACGGTCGCGCTGGGCAGGAACGAAGCGTTGGCCGCCTGGCGTTTCGAGGCGCTGCTGTCGCTGCTGGTGGTATCCGGCCTGCTGATGCTCACCGGCTTCGTCGGCTGGATGCTGATCCGCGACATCCGTCGCCGCGTCGCCGTGGAAAGCGAGTTGCGCGTTGCCCAGCAGCAGTTGCTCGACAGCAACCAGAAGCTCGCGCACCTGGCGTTGAACGACCCGCTGACGGGGCTGGCCAACCGCCGCTGCTTCAACGAGACGCTGGATGTAGAGGTGCGCAGGGCGCAACGGGAAAAAACCTCGCTCGCGCTGCTGATGGTCGATATCGACCACTTCAAGCTGTTCAACGACACCTATGGCCACCCTGCCGGTGACGCCTGCCTGCAGGAGGTCGGCAAGCTTCTCGCGGCCTGTGTGCGCCGCCCCACCGACCTGGTAGCGCGCTATGGCGGCGAGGAGATGGCCGTGGTGCTTCCCCTCACCGACCGGGCAGGAGCGACAGTGGTCGCGCAGATGATGCTCGATCGACTGGAGGAGAAAGCCATTCCCCACCGCTCCAGCCCGTTCGGGCGGGTGACCCTGAGCATCGGCATCGCCTGTGCGTCGGGAGCAGAGCTGGACGGTTGGCAGGCCTTGCTCGACAGCGCCGATGCCGCGCTTTATTCCGCCAAGCGGCTGGGGCGCAACCGGCTCCAGGAGGGCTGAAGCCCGGCGCGACCCCGGACGTCACGCACGCTGCGCGCAAGCGCCAGGCAGGGCTTGAATCTGGAACCGTTTTTGGTAAATTTTTCCTGCCGTGTGGCTTGGAGAGCAGCAGCCGCACGGCCCGAGGCCGTGTCGATCGATACGGCCTTTCTTGCTTTTGAGTGCTCTGACGTCTCTGTTGCCGGAGGTCATCATGAACACCCATCCCCTCCCCTCGCTGGTCTGCCGCATCAACCAGAACATCAACGCCACCAACGCCGCCATCCGCGAGCTCGCCGCCTGGGCGGAGGCAAGCGGCTCGCCGGAGACCGCGCAATCCGTCCGCCGCCACCTGACGGTGCTGGAGGCGAACGCCCAGCCGATCAGCGAAGCACTGGCAGAGTGGATTGCGCGGCAAGCGGGAAGCTGAGCCCGCGCCGCCCTTCAGCGCCTCGTATTTCCCGGCCGTTTTCCGCCCTGGCGCAGCCGCCACATGCTCGTCCAGACGCCATCGCGACGGAGCAGCCCATGGACCAGCGCCGCGGCGGCATGGACGAGAATCAGCGCGAAAAGCCCATAGGCAATCCAGCCGTGAGCGCAGCGCAAGATGCCGTACAGGTCAGGATCGGCGCCGACCAGCGCCGGGATGCGCCAGAGCGCGAAGCGCAGCGGATAGTCCGCCGCGCCCTGCATGGCCCAGCCCACCAGTATCTGCCCCAGCAGCAGGCCATACAGCGCGAGATGCACTGCCCCCGCCGCGCGCCGTTGCCAGGGCGTTACCGAGGCCGGCAACGCAGGGCGCGCGGTGAAAGCGCGGACGAGCAGGCGGGCCGACAGAAGAACCAGCAGCGCCAACCCCAGCTGCTTGTGCCAGCCCACCAGTTGCGGCTGGCTGCCGTCGACGCTGGCGACCATGGTGACGCCGAGGAACAGCATGGCGATCACCAGCACGGCCATCAGGCCGTGCAGCAGGCGGAGCAACGGATGGAAGGAATCGACAGGCGCGTTCACGGTTGTGCTCCCGGCTGCTGGCCGGACGGCTGCCCTTCGAAGGTGCGCCGACGGTAGGACTGCGCATAGGCCGATGAGCGGGCGCGCAGGATGGCATCGCCGCTGGGCTCGACGCCGGCAGGCAGGATCAGCGGGTCGAAGTTGAAGCCGTAGCAGTCCCCGTCCAGCTGCGCGCGCGCCTGTTCCAGCACCAGGGTGCCGGCCTCCACCTGCCGGCGCTCGGCAGGCCAGGCGTGGGTCGGGTCATCCACCGCATCGCTGGCCCCCGCCAGCACGAAGCGCCATGTCCAGCGCAGCGGCGCCGATTGCAGGCGCTGCAGGAGGCCCTGCTGCAGCGCGTCGTCGGCCACTCCCGCAGCGGCCAGGGGCGTGGCGGCCAGTTGCGGCACCATCGACCAGCGAACCGCCTGGCGCTGGCCCCTGCCGTCGACCAGGACAAAGGCATTGATGCTGTTGTAAGCCGTACTGGCGAAACTGTCGCTCGGCCGGTAGGACGCCGCCCAGGCGCGAAACTCGGCGCTTTCCGGATGCGCGTCGAAGAATGCCTTGACCCGTGCGGGGTCGCTCTTGCCGGTCGCCGGGTCCGGCCGCATCGCCCCCAGTTGCTCGTAGAAATCCTCCGGCGTGCGCACCGCGAGCACCGGCGGGTTGTTCATCGCCATGCGCCACTGCTGCCCGTCGGGCTGGCGCAGCAGCAGCGCCATGCTGCGCACCGGCACGCTGGTATCGCCGGCATGGGGATTACCCGCGCCCACCGACAAGCGCCCCAGCACCGGCACCCGGCCGGCTCCCAGCAGTGCCGCGCGGGAAAGCGGCGCCAGGGCGCCGTTCACCTCCAGGTAGCCGCTGAAGCAGATGCCCCGTGGATGGGCGCGGCGATACCCCGGATGAACACCGGCGTTGGCTTCCATCCGCTCGATCAGCTGGGCGCTGGTGAGCGAACGAGCGCCCAGCCAGCCGGCGCTCCAGGCGAACAGGCCGGCGGCAGCGCAGAGGGCACCGGCAATCGCAGCACTGCGCAGCAGGCGTTGGTTTCGAGTCAGGCAAGGGTCGTTCGGCATGATCTCGTTATCGGCAGGCTGAGGGGATCACTTCCGTCTTCGGTGGAGTGTTCGGTCACGCCATTATCTATACAAATATAAGTTCGTGCACACAATTTAGCGGCGCGACTGTATGCATCTGCCGACTCCGGCTCGGCGCAGGCCCATCGGATCAGGCCATTTCCCGGTCACCAACCCCTGAACTCAAAGCTTCAGGCAACCCCGTGCGCCGACCCAAATCTTCTCATCACCATTCGTCCATTATCTGTACATTATTTATTTGTTGTACAACTATTAGGGCAAGATCCTGGAGTTGGACTCATGCACCTGTCGACCACCCGCCGCCGCTTCCTTCTCAGCCTCACGCTGCTCTGCGGCCTGTGGGTGCAGGCCGCCTGCGCGGACTGGCGGAGCGAAGTACCCGGCGCCCGGCAGATTGGCCAGGGCCAGTTCAGCTGGTTCGGCTTCGTGGTCTACGAGGCGCATCTGTGGAGTGCCGGGGCCGCGCCGGACTGGACCCAAGCCTTCGCCCTGGAGCTGGTCTATCGGCGCGAGCTGACCCGCGACACCCTGGTGCAGGCCAGCCTCGACGAGATGCGCCGCCTCGGCGCCGACGACGATACGCAGTTGGCGAGCTGGGCCGGCGAGATGCGCCAGGCCTTCGTCGATGTCCAGGCCGGGCAACGGATCACCGGCGTCTATCTGCCCGGCGAAGGCTGCCGTTTCTACGTCGATGACAGGCTGCGCCACGCGGTGGCAGATGCCCGCTTCGCCCGGGCGTTCTTTTCCATCTGGCTGGACCCGCGCACGCGCAACCCCGAGCTGCGTCGCGACCTGCTGGGCTTGAGCGGAGACGAGCCATGAAGTCGACCCTGCGCCTGTTCCAACTCGCCCTTTGCCTGCTGCTGGGCAGCTGCGGCAACGTCGGCGTCGAGCATTACGCCAACGAGCGCCCCACGCTGGACCTGCCGGCATTCTTCGCCGGGCCGGTAAAAGCCTGGGGCATCTTCCAGAAACCGTCCGGCGAGGTGGTCAAGCGCTTCGAGGTGGACATCAGCAGCCGGCGCGAAGGCGACCGGCTGATCCTCGACGAGCGCTTTCGCTACAGCGACGGCACCCGCCAGCAGCGCATCTGGACCCTGACCCCGGACGGTGCCGGCCGCTGGCGCGGGCGCGCCGCCGATGTGGTTGGCGAGGCCGTCGGCGAGATTGCCGGCAATGCGCTGCGCTGGCGCTACGAGCTGAACCTGGTCGTGGATGACAGCACCTGGAAGGTGAGCTTCGACGACTGGATGTACCTGATGGACGAGGACACCCTGATCAACCGCTCGAGCATGAGCAAATTCGGCGTCGAGCTGGGGCAGGTGACCCTGTTCTTCCGCCGCGCGGGCGCCACCGATTCCGGCAAGGGATGAGGAAGCCGCCCGCCTCTTTTGCCGGCCGCGCCGGCCAGGAGCCAACCATGACCATGCAGGAACTGGCGCAGGCCGTAGCGGCCGGGCGCGTCCAGGGTTTCGAGGCGATTTCGCTGGAGGGCGGTTTCTATGTCCTCCAGGTGCGCCTGGCCGAGGGTTTGCGCCCCGTTCGCAATGAAGGCGGACAGGTGCTGCACCTGCGTTCCACTACCCAGGTACGCGAGGTGCTGCGCGATTGGGCATCGCTCCCCTGCGAACTGGTGCAGCACTGCGCCCACGACGAGATCTGCGCCGCGCACCCGACGGCAGTCCAGCCGCTGCGCGTGCCGCTTTCGCTGGAGCCTCGCGAATGACACCACCACCGCGCCGGCTGGGACTGCTGTTGGGGGACCAGCTGAGCTTCGACCTGTCCCTGTTCGATGCGCTGGACCCGGCCCGGGACGCGGTCCTGATGGCCGAGGTGGACCAGGAAGCCCGCTACGTGCCGCATCACCCGCAGAAGATCGTGCTGATCTTCAGTGCCATGCGCCACTTCGCCCAGGCGCTGCGCGAACGGGGCTGGCGGGTCATCTACGTGACGCTGGACGACCCCGACAACAGCGGCAGCATCCGCGGCGAAGTCGAGCGCTGGTATGCGGCCCTGGGTGAGCCGCAGGTGCACTTCACCGAATGCGGCGAATGGCGCCTGGAGCAGGCGCTGCGAAATTGCTGGGTGCCGATGATCTGGCACGACGACCGCCGCTTCCTCTGCAGCCGCGACGAGTTCGCGCGCTGGGCGGGAGCGCGCCGACAGCTGCGCATGGAGCACTTCTACCGCGAGATGCGCCGGCGTACCGGGCTGCTGATGGAGCCCGACGGCCACCCCGTCGGCGGTGCCTGGAACCTCGATGCCGATAACCGCAAGCCGTTGCCCCGTGGACTGCGAGGGCCCTTCCCGGCGCGCTTCGGACAGGACCGGATCACCGGCGACGTCATGCAACTGGTCGGCGCGCGCTTCAACGACCACTACGGGCGGCTGGAGGGATTCGACTACCCGGTGACCCACGCCCAGGCTCAGGAACTCTGGCAACACTTCCTGGAGTTCGCCCTGCCCGCATTCGGCGATTACCAGGACGCCATGGCCGAGGGCGAGCCCTTCCTCTTCCATGCCCGCATCAGCGCCGCGCTGAACATCGGCCTGCTGGACGTGCGCCAACTCGCCGGCGACGTCGAGCAGGCCTATCGCCAGGGGCGCGCCCCGCTGAACGCCGCCGAAGGTTTCATCCGCCAGCTGATCGGCTGGCGCGAATACGTGCGTGGCATCTACTGGCTGCGCATGCCCGAGTACGCGCGGCTCAACGTGCTGGGCAACCATCGGCCGCTGCCGGAGTTCTACTGGACCGGCCGCACCGACATGCGCTGCATGGCCCAGGCCATCGGCCAGACGCTGGAACTCGGCTACGCGCACCACATCCAGCGGCTGATGGTCACGGGCAACTTCGCCCTGCTCGCCGGGATCGCGCCGCCGGCCATCTGCGACTGGTACCTGGCCGTTTACCTGGATGCCTTCGACTGGGTAGAGCTGCCCAACACGCTGGGCATGGTGATGCATGCCGACGGCGGCTACCTGGGATCCAAACCCTACTGCGCGAGCGGGCGCTACATCCAGCGCATGTCCGACCACTGCGGTTCGTGCCGCTACCGGGTGGACAAGGCGACCGGGGACAATGCCTGCCCGTTCAATGCGCTGTACTGGCATTTCCTCATGCGCCACCGCGAGCGCCTCGGCGCCAATCCGCGGCTGGCCATGGCCTATCGCAACCTGCAACGCATGGACGAGGCGCGCAGCCTCGCGCTGTGGGAGCGCGGCGAGGCATTGCTGGCGCGCCTGGATGCCGGGCAGGCGCTATGAAAAAAGCGCAGTTGCCGGAAAAAATCTGCGCGGTCTGCGGCCTCCCCTTCAGCTGGCGTCGGCGCTGGGCACGCTGCTGGGAGGAGGTGCGCTACTGCTCGGAGCGCTGTCGGCGCTCACCGGCCGAGCGCAAGACGCAGCATCAGCGGTAACCAGACCGCCCATATCAAGGCCAATAACAGCGCCGAGGTGCCCACGCCCAACGGCAGCCCGACTCCCGCCAGCGGCGCACCGGCGCAATAGGCCAGCGGGCCGGCCAGGGCCCCCATGAATACTCCGCGCCACGCGGGCCGTGCGGCCCAGGCAAGGCTATGGCGAAGCCCGCTGGCAAAGACCAGCCACAGCAAGGCCAGCCAGCCCGGCAACAGTGCGCCGCGGAAATCGAACAGGCCAAGCCAGCCGAGGACAGTGTCGAGCAGACAACCGGCCAGGCCGACCCGCAGGATCGCGAGCCCCTCCTCCTTTCGGTGCTGACAAAGCCCCAGGTGCAGCATCAACCCGACCGCCACCAACCCCAGCAACGCCGGGAGTCGTGCCCCCAGGACACAACCCCACCAGCCCACCTGCAGCCAGATCGCATTGACCAGCAGCCGCAGGCGCCGGTCCATCAGGCTTCCAGCTGCTCCACCAGGCTCGCCCTGCGCGCCGCCGGCCCGGCCCACAGCAGGTGCGCCACGCCGATGGCCCGCTCCTCGAAGCCGCCCTGGCAATAGCACAGGTAGAACTCCCACAGGCGCTGGAAGCTCTCGTCGTAGCCCAGCTCCAGCAACTCGGCGCGGGAGTGCCGCAGGTTTTCTCGCCAATGCCGCAGGGTACGGGCGTAGTCCTGGGCAAAATCCTCCAGATGCACGAGGTTGAGCGCGGTGTGTGCGGTAGCGGTCTGCAGCAGCGTGGTGATCGAGGGCAGCGCGCCGCCGGGGAAGATATAGCGCTGGATGAAGTCCACCGAACGTCGCGCCTGCTCATAGCGCTGGTCGCGGATGGTGATCGCCTGCAGCAGCATCAATCCGTCTTCCTTGAGAAGTGCGGCGCAACGGCGGAAGTAGTCGGGCAGGTAACGGTGGCCGACCGCTTCGATCATCTCGATGGACACCAGCTTGTCGTAGCGCCCACTCAATTCGCGGTAGTCCTCCAGCAGCAGGGTCACGCGGTCCTGCAGGCCCTGCTCGCGGATGCGGTACTGGGCGCAGGCATACTGCTCCTTCGACAGGGTGGTGGTGGTCACGCGGCAACCGTAGTGGGTGGCGGCATACAGCGCGAGGCTGCCCCAGCCGGTGCCGATCTCCAGCAGGTGATCCTGTGGCTGCAGGTCCAGCTTGCGGCAGATGACCTCCAGCTTGTTCATCTGCGCCTGTTCCAGGCTTTGCGAGGGGTGTTCGAACATGGCCGAGGAATACATCAGCGTCGGGTCGAGCAGCCGCTCGAACAGGTCGTTGCCCAGGTCGTAATGGGCGCGGATGTTGCGCTGCGAGCCGCTGCGGCTGTTGCGGTTGAGCCAGTGCAGCAGGCGCAGCGCAGGCCGTGCGAGCAGTGCCAGCCCGCCTTCCATCGCATCGAGCACCTCCAGGTTGGCGACGAACAGGCGGGTGACCGCCGCCAGCTCCGGGCTGCTCCAGTAACCCTGGATGTAGGCCTCCCCGGCGCCTATCGAGCCATTGCAGGCCACCATGCCCCACACCGCGTCGTCGTGGACGTCGATCACGGCGCGCAGGGGGCTGAGCGGGTCGCCGAAGTCCAGCAGGATTTCGCCGCGGCGCACCTGCAGCCAGCCGTGCCGCAGCTGGCGCAGCCGGGCAATCACCGCGTGACGGAACAGGTTGCCGGCCAGCGGCGCGGCAGTGCCGGCCTTATCGGCGCTCAGGGTGGGTTCTGACATGCTCGGGCTCCTCGACGGCGCAATGACCGACCGCCAGGTGATGCTCGCTGGCCTGGTGGTCGTGCAGGGGAATGCGTTTGAACAGCAGGCGCAGCGCCTGCCAGTAGATGGCCACAACGGTGCGCAGGCTCATCCAGGGAAACGCCAGCAGGTGCCGGCGCAGTGACGCGGCTTGCAGCGCCTCGCGACGCAGATCGAGATTGGCCAGGAACACCAGGCGGTCGTCACGCCAGTTCTCCATGTGCACATGCACGCGGGACGGGTCGATGAGGAAGCGCATGCGGTATTCCATTTCCCTGGGCAGGAACGGCGAGACATGGAAAGCCTTGGCGACCGCGAACTCCTGCGGCGCGCCGGGAGTGACCGGCAGCACGTAGTGGAAGCGCTCCCGCCAGGGCGTGTTGCGCACCTCGCAAAGAATCGCGGCCAGCCGGCCGTCAGGGTCATGGCAGAAGTAGAAGCTGACCGGGTTGAACCACAGGCCCCAGCTGCGCAGCTGGGTAAGCAGCAGAATCGGGCCGGCGGGCGCCTCGCCCAGCGCTTCGCGCAGCAGGCAGCGCACCGCTTCGTCCAAGGGCATGCCCTGCCCCGTCCAGGCCGGCAGGTAGTCGCCCTCGCGCCAGCTCAGCGGCGCGAAGCGCCAGGGGCGCAGCAGTGGCGAGAGCCGCATCAGGGCACGCCGCTCGGCGAGGTCCAGCAGGACCATGCCCACCGGATAGCGGAAGGCGTGCACGCGCGGCAGCAGGCGCCGATGCATCACCCAGCCGCGGCACAGGCTGCTGTTCACAGTCGCTCCCCGAAATAGCCGGCGACTTCCAGGGCGCTGACCACGCCGTCCTCATGAAAACCGTTACCCCAGTACGCACCGCAGAAGTAGCTGTGCTGCCGCCCCTGCAACTGGCCTCGCCGGGCCTGCGCGGCGATGCCCGCCAGGCTGAATTGCGGATGGGCGTAATCGAAGCGCGCCAGGACCTTGGCCGGATCGATCTGCTCGGTCTGGTTGAGGCTGACGCAGAAGGTCACCGGCGCCTCGATGCCCTGGAGCAGGTTCATGTCGTAGGTGAGCGCGGCAGGTGCCTGTTGCGGGCCGCCGAGGCGATAGTTCCAGCTCGCCCAGGCGATCCGGCGTCGCGGCAACAGGCACGTATCGGTGTGCAGGACGACTTCGTTGCTGGCATAGCGCAGCGCGCCGAGCACCGCATGCTCGTCCGCACTGGGCGCATCCAGCAGCGCCAGTGCCTGGTCGCTGTGGCAGGCGAAGACCACCTTGTCGAAGCGCTCGCTGCCGGCGGCGCTGAAAACCTCCACGCCCTGCCTGTCGCGCCTGACGCGGCGCACCGGGCAGTTCAGGCGGATTCGCTCGCGATACGCCGCCGTCAATGGCGCCACGTAGCTGCGCGAACCGCCCTCCACCACTCGCCATTGCGGCCTTTCGTTGACCGAGAGCAGGCCATGGTTGGCAAAGAAGCGGATGAAGAACTGCAGCGGGAAATCCAGCATGCGCGCCCGCGACATCGACCAGATGGCCGAGCCCATGGGCACGATGTAATGCTCGATGAAGCGTTCGCCGTAGCCACCGGCACGCAGGTAGTCCCCCAGCGTCAGAGTCGCCGGAATGCGTTGCTCGGCGTGGTCATCGAAGGCTTCGCGATTGAAGCGCAGGATATCCCGCAGCATGCCCCAGAAGCCGGGTGAAAGCAGGTTGCGCCGCTGGGCGAACAGGGTATTGAGGTCGTGGCCGTTGTACTCCAGGCCACTGGCCGGATCGTGCACCGAGAAGCTCATCTGGGTCGGCCGGGAGGCGACGCCCAGGCGCTCCAGCAATTGGATGAAGCGGGGGTAGGTCCAGTCGTTGAAGACGATGAAGCCGGTGTCCACGGCGTAGCGCTGGCCTTGCCAGTCGACGTCGACCGTGTGGGTGTGGCCGCCGATCCAGTCACTGGCCTCGAAGACGGTCACCTCGTGCTGGCGGGCCAGCAGGTGAGCACAGGTGAGGCCGGAAATGCCGCTGCCGATGATCGCGATGCGCATGGCTCAGGCCTCCGCCGGACGGCGCGCAAGGCGGCGCCCGAGGCCGAGGCGCCAGCGCGCGGGCAACAGTCCCAGCAGCCGCAGCACCAGGACGAAGCGGCGCGGGAAGGCCAGTTCCAGCGGGCGCGCCTCCAGATGCTGGACGATATGCTCGGCGGCGCGCTCCACCGGCCAAAGCATCGGCATGGGAAAATCGTTGCGCCGGGTCAGCGGGGTGTCGACGAAGCCTGGGCTTACCAGGGTCGTGTCGATGGCCTCGGCGGCCAGATCGATACGCAGCGACTCCAGCAGATAGCGCAGCGCCGCCTTGGACGCGCCATAGGCTCCGGCACGGGGCAACGCCAGCCAGGTCACGGCGCTGCCGACGACCACCAGGTGCGGGCGCAGGCCCTGGCGAAGCAGCGGCAGGCAGGCCTGGATGCACAGCGCAGCGCCGAACAGGTTGGTCTTCACCACCCGCTGCACCATGGCCGCATCGAACTGCCCGGGCTCCAGGTATTCGCAGGTTCCGGCGCAGAGCACCACCCGATCCAGCGCGCCCCAGGCCTGCTGGATGCGCCGCGCGATGTGATCGACCTGGCTGGCGTCAGAGATGTCGCCGGGAACCAGCAGCACGCGTTCGCCGTAACGCTCCGCCAGGGACTGCAACGGCGCCGCCTGGCGCGCCGTCACCGCCAGGCTATGGCCGTCGGCGAGCAGTCGCTCGGCCAGGGCTGCGCCAATGCCGCTGCTGGCGCCGGTCAGCCAGATGCGGCTCATGCCAGCCTCCGCTTGAGCCAGCCGATGACGCCGCCCATGACCGGCAGGTGCTCATAGAGCAGCGCGCCGGCATCGAAATAGTCCCGGTGCACCTCCACGCGCTCGCCCCAGCGCAGGAGGCTGCAGCCGTCCACGGCGATCGGCTTGCCGCCGCCCAGGCGCGGATGGCGGTAATGCAGGGTCCAGCGCAGGTAACCGCGGCCCGGGGCGACCTCATCGAATCCGTGGAAGTCGTAGCGCAGCTCCTGCACGTTGGCATAGAGCGACTCGAAATAGCGGCGCAGCTCGCCAAGCCCGTCCACCCGGTGCAGCGGGTCCTGGAAGCTCACGTCCTGGCTGTACAACTCGTCCAGACGATGGAGGCTGGCGGCGTCGAGGGCGGCGAAACGCTCGGCGAAGGATTGCAGAAACGAGGGCATGGCGGGCTCCGGCGAATCCTGTACAACTTTTATTTTCTGTACAGGTATAAGCGAAGCCTACGGCATTAATTGTACAAATCAAGTCGACTTGTACAATTTTTAACGATCAGTCGCCGCCCGGATTCAGCGCAGCGAGTTGCGCCCTGAGCGCTTCCACTTCGGCCTGCAGCTGCCGAACGCGCTCCTGCGCCTCGACTTCCCGGCTGACGTCGCGCTGGATGCCGATGAAATAGGTGAGCTGGTCCGCTTCGTTGCGCACCGGGGTGATCGACAGCTCGTTCCAGAACGGCGTGCCGTCCTTGCGGAAGTTGCGCAGCACCTGGCGACAGGGCTGCCCCGCGCGGATCGCTTCGCGCACCGCCGCAAGCCCCGCCTGCTGCCGGTCGGCGCCCTGGAGGAAGCGGCAATCCTGGTAGAGAATGTCGTCCGCGGCGTACCCGGTCAGGCGCTCGAAGGCGGCGTTGGCGTAGATCAGGATGCTGTCCTCTCCCTCCTGCTCGGCCACCACGATGCCGTCGTTGGAGGCTTCGACCATCAATTGCAGGAGCTTGGCGTTGATCATGGTTTTCCGTCCGGTTTGCTGCGATCCGCCTAGGGTAGTCGGGCGACCGGGTGCTGCCTAGCTCGGCCATACCCCTGCCGCTGGTTTACAATCCACGCTTCCTTGCCGCCAGGCTGTGCCATGAACGATCTCTCGGATATCGACCCCAGCGACCTCCTGCCCATGCGCGAGGTCGTGCGCCTCACCGGCGTCAATCCGGTGACCCTGCGTGCCTGGGAGCGCCGCTACGGGCTGGTCAGCCCGCTGCGCACCGATGGCGGGCACCGCCTGTACACCCCCAGGGACCTGCAGACCATCCAGGACATCCTGCTGTGGTCCAGCCGCGGCATGGCGGTCGGCAAGATCGGCGAACTGCTTGCCCAGCGTCAGCGCCAGGAACCGGCCAGGCCCGACGACGAGCGCGAGCGCTGGCGCGAGGCGTTTGCCCGCGCCACGGCGGACTTCGACCAGGCCGAACTCGACAGGCTCTACGGCCAGGCCTACAGCATCTTCCCGAACGCCACGCTGCTGGAGGATATCCTCCTGCCGCTGTGGCGCTCCCTGCTGACGCTCAGCGCCTACGGTGCCCGCAGCCAGTGGATGGTTCTCGACGCTTTCCTGCGCGCCCGCGTGCTCCTGCGCCTGCAGATGAGCCGCGCGGAATGCGTCAGCGTCGTGCTCGCTGATGCCACCGGCAGCACCCAGGAGCTTGAATTGCTCGCGGCCGGCCTGCTGCTGGGCGGCGAGGATCTGCGTGTCCAGGCCATTGGCCCGGGAGCGCCGCTGGAAGAGCTGCCGCTGATCTGCGCGGCGAACCAGCCGGCCGTGCTGGTGCTGCTGACTCACGTGGCGTTACCCGGCGAAACCCTCAAGCGCCTGGAGCGCCTGCAGATGGCAATCGAATGCCCGCTGGCCCTGGTTGGCGAAGCGGCGGAGCAGATCGCGCCCGCCGTGCCGGGTGTCCCTGTCGTTGCGCTGGGCAGCAGCCCGGCGAACAGCGCGCAGCGCCTGCGCCTGTTGCTGCGGGGTGCGCTGCAGCTCTGATTGGATGCCACTCTCCGACCGGCGAACCTGTACATTTCCAGAGATTCGTACAGAATAGGGATCATGCGCCGCGTACTGCGCGCTGCGCCCTCCAGAGTCCAACCCGTTACACGGATCCGAGAATGGCCCTACCCCGCCATGTCGTTCTCGTCGAAGATGACGCGATCATGCAGATGCTGCTGGTCGACCTCCTGCAGGAGTTGACCAATGGTGCCGTCCACTCCTTCGACAGGGGCGAAGACGCCATCGCCTTCCTGCGTCAGCATCCCGAGATCGATCTGCTCATCACCGATGTCAACCTCGCCGGGAACACTTCCGGCCTCGAGGTCGCGAAGTTCGCTTCCGAATCGTCGCCGCCCATACCGGTAGTGGTGACTTCCGCTATCCATTGGCACCGCAGCGGCATTCCTCCCAGCGCAGCCTTCCTGACCAAGCCATTCACGGTCGAGGCCTTTGACCGAATGGTCCGCGGGCTGATCAAGGCATGACCGCCCTTCCGGCGGGCTGCCTGCTTCACCGACCTGCGAAATCGCCCTGGTGAAGAGCATCGCTGCGCCGGCAAGCCGGCCCGCCGGGAAGTGGGCTTTGCAGATGCATCCGCTCAGAGCCTGAGCGTGAACTGCTGCTCCATGACGGCGCTGCCCCATTGGCTTCCCTGTTCCTCATGGGTCAGTTCGAAGCCGAAGGATTCATAGAGGCGACGCGCGGCATCCAGGCCCTTGAACGTCCAGAGCTGGACGGCGGAGAAGCCTTGTTCAGTGCAGAAGGCCATTGCCTCGTTGAGCAGACGGCGGCCCACGCCGCTGCCCCGACACCCCTCCTCGAGGATGAACCAGCGCAGGTGCGCCTCGTTCCCGCCCAGGTCCTCTGCGTCGATGGCGACCGACCCGACTATCCGGCTGCCCTGCTCGGCAACCCACACGCCATTGCGTGAATTGCCCAAGCGCCCGGTGAACTCTGCGACACCGGTTGCCACCTGGCTTTCAAAGAACTGTCCGAAACCGGAGTGTCGCGAGTAAAAGCCTGCGTGCATTTCAGCGACACGCCCGATCAGCCCCGGACGGTATCCCGGCGAGACATGGATGAGGGAGCCGACCGGCCCTGCCGCGCCAGGACGACAGGCCGTCAGGGCCTTTGCGTAGACCTCCAGCCCCCGTGCGATGGCCTGTTGTTGCCGCCTGTTCAAAGGACTCAATGCTGTCGTCACTTGCCGCTGACCGTAGGCATGGATCGCCTCGACCGTGCGCTTGCCCTGCTCCGTCAGGTACAGCTGTTTGGTCCGCGCGTCGTCATCGCCGGAACCCTGCCCCACCTCGCCGGCCTGAACGAGCCTGGCCAGCATCCGGCTGACGCTGGATTTTTCCAGCCCGAGGAACTGCACGAGCTGAACGGCCGTCAGCGCACCGCAAGAGCCCAGCTCCAGCAGGGCGTGCACGGCGGAAGGCGAGTAATCGGTGCCCGCCAGGGTCGTGCGCATGAACCCCAGCTCGCGAACCATGGTGCGGGACGCGGAGCGGATCTGCTCCACGACTGACGGATCGATCGACATGGGCGGAACCTCGTCGCGAATGGTTGTACGATGCAACCATATCGATGAGTGACCGTCCACCGCTGTACGACCAGACGCCGCCGATGCCGGTCAATCGGGCTCCATGCTGCTCAGCAGGGGCCGTTGCCGCAATGGTGTCACCCCGGCAATGGGCTTTGCGCGCATTGAGGAAAGGCGCCCCGAGCACGCGGGATTGCCCACACGGGCGATGCCGCAAAGGCATGAAAAGTATTCGCCGAAGGCAATGGCATGCAGGTACGGCAATGGTCTTAATGTCCGCTGCCCCAGCCACTTGCCATCCCCATTCCTTCGCGAGCCGCCATGAGCAAACGCCCGAATTTTCTGCTGATCGTTGCCGATGACCTGGGGTTCTCCGACCTCGGCTCCTTCGGCGGCGAGATCCACACTCCCCATCTGGACGAGCTGGCTTTGGCAGGCCTGCGCCTGACCGACTTCCACGCCGCCTCCGCCTGCTCGCCGACCCGCGCGATGCTGCTCACCGGCACCGATCACCACCTCGCCGGCATCGGAGCGATGGCGGAGTTCAGCGACGAAACCATCCGCCAACACCCCGGCTACGAAGGCCACCTGAACCAGCGGGTGGTCACCCTCGCCGAACTGCTGCGCGATGCCGGCTACCACACGCTGGTCTCCGGCAAATGGCACCTGGGGCGTAGCGCAAAAACTTCGGCGGCGGCGCGCGGCTTCGAAGACTCGTTCATCCTGGAGGGCGCTGCGCACAACCACTATGGCTGGTCGCCGAAGGTCCCCGCACACAAGATGCCACGCCTGCTGCACGCCGTGGATGGGACCTACCGCGAGGGACTTGAGCCCGTGACCGAGCTACCGGAAGACTTCTACTCTTCCGACGCCTCACCGATCGACTGCTCGACTACCTGGGCGCGCGCCAGCCGGAAGAGCAGCGGCCATTCTTCGCCTACCTGCCCTTCTCCGCCCCGCATTTTCCGCTGCAGGCGCCGGATGAGCTGATCGAAAAATACCAGGGTCGCTATGACGGCGGCCCGGATGCTCTGCGCGAGCAGCGCCTGGCTCGCCTCAAGGAACTGGGCCTGGTCGGCGAGGACGTCGAGGCCCATCCCGTCATCGCCGACACCCCGAACTGGCAGGAGCTGGATGACCAGGGCAGGCGCCAATCGGCGAAAGCCATGGAAGTCTACGCGGCGATGGTCGAGCGGCTGGACTGGAACGTCGGCCGCGTCGTCAGCCATCTGCGCGCCACGGGCGAGCTGGAAAACACTGTGGTCATCTTTCTCTCGGACAACGGCGCCGAGGGCGCCGCGCTCGAAGCGCTGCCCATCGTCGGCAAGCGTGCCCAGCGTTTCATCGGCAAGCATTACGACAACCGTGTCGAGAATATCGGCCGCGCCAACTCCTATGTCTGGTACGGGCCGCGCTGGGCGCAGGCGGCCACCGCTCCGTCGCGCCAGTACAAGCTCTTCACCAGCCAGGGCGGGATTCGCGTGCCCGCGTTCATCACCTGGCCGGGCTTCCGCCGGCAAGGCGGCATCAGCCACGACTTCGCCACGGTGATGGACATCGTCCCGACGCTGCTGGAGCTGGCCGAAACCACTCATCCAGGCAGCCACTATGCTGGCCGAGAAGTCCTGCCGGTCCGAGGCCGCTCGTTGCTGGGCTACCTGCAAGGCAGTCCGGAGCCGCCGCACACCGCAGACGAAACCACCGGCTGGGAGCTGTTCCGCGCCCGTGCCTTGCGCCAGGGCAACTGGAAGGCGCTGTACATCCCCAAGCCGGACGGCCCCGGCCGCTGGCAGCTCTATGACCTGGCGCGCGATCCCGGTGAAATCCACGATCTGGCCCAGGCAGAACCGGAGCGGCTGCAAACCCTGAAGAAGCACTGGCAGGACTATGTCGATGAAACCGGTGTGCGCGATTTCAGTTTCGCCGGCCGGCTGGGCCGCGAACTGGGCCGAGGGCTGTGGCGCTTCTTCACTCGACAGCCGCGAACACTCTGACTTCGGCTGAGCGACGACGCTGCGGGTCATGCCTCTCCCAGGTGGCGCTCGACAAGTTACCAACAGTAGGTTACTTTCGGTAAGTAGCAAACAGCTCTCACCTGAGGCCTTCCCGGCCGCCTGCCAAGTAACTGGAGCCTCCACCATGCACAGCCTGATCGTCGTCGCTCACCCCAATCCCGAATCCTTGACTCACGCCATTGCCCGACAGGTCGCCCTGGGCATAACCGCTTCGAACTCGCAGCACACCACCGAATTCGCCGATCTGGCGGCCGAAGGGTTCGACCCGCGCTTCAACCAGGAGGACCAAGCGCTGTTCATCGGACAGGGAACCGTGCCTGCCGATGTGGCTATCGAGCAGCAACGCCTGGATCGCGCCGATGCCCTGGTGATCGTCTATCCGATCTACTGGTGGTCGTTTCCTGCCTTGCTCAAAGGCTGGATCGATCGTGTGTTCTCCATAGGCTGGGCCTACGAGGACAACGGCAATGGCAAGGTCGTGAAGAAGCTGCAGCGTCTGAATGTCCATCTGGTCGCTGTGGGAGGAGCAGACGAAGGCACCTTCACTCGCCACGGCTACGCGCCTGCCATGAAGACCCAGATCGACCACGGAATCTTCGATTACTGCGGAGCCAGCGTACACAGCTCCACGTTTCTGCTGGCCTCGGATGACGGCTATCCGGCCGCTCACCTGGAGACTGCGTTCGCAATAGGCACCAGGGTGGCGGCTTCCCAGCGCTGAGGCGGAGTGGGACAATCCTCTGCATGACTTCACCCACTCCTGAGCCTTCGCGCCGACGCCTGACCCGAGAGGCCCGCACTCGCCAATTGCTGGATGCCTCCTGGGCACTGATCAGCGACGAGGGCACGGACGCCCTCACGCTGGGTCGCCTGGCCGAGGTCGCCGGCATCACCAAGCCCGTCGCTTACGATCACTTCGGCACGCGCAATGGCTTGCTCGCTGCGTTGTACGAAGACTACGACATTCGCCAGACAGCCCTTTTCGATGCCGCCATCGAAGGCGCCAAACCGACCCTGGCGGACAAGGCGCGCACCTTCGCCGCCGCGTATGTGGACTGCGTGCTGACACAGGGCCGGGAGATCCAGGGGGTCCTGGCTGCATTGAGCGGCTCGCCGGAACTGGCGGCCGTCAAGCGCCAGTACCAGAAGGCGTTCATCGAAAAGTGCGCTGGGATATTCGCGCCTTTCAGCGAAGCTGCAGGGATATCGAGCGCCAGCCTCTGGGCGATGCTTGGCGCCGCCGACGCCTTGTCGGATGCAGCCGTGGTGGGTGAGATCACCGCCGAGCAAGCAAAAGAAGAGCTGCGACACACCATCCTCGGGATGGTCAGACGCAGCAGGCACGCGTCGCCCTGAACGGCGAGCCGCCCCGGTCGTTCCTGTCCGGCGAATGCTCCTTCTGCCCTCCTCCGGCAATGACGCTTCCTCGGGAACGCCACCTGTTCTGCCCGCATTGACATAACGCTAAACGGGCCGGGCGCCTTGGAATCAGGCGGCGCACCTGGCGCCAAGGCGCATCCCGTCAGACTCGACAATCTTTCCTTCGCCGCAGCGATGTAAGCCAGCCCTCTCGAAGGCTACGGCGCAACCGGAAAGGCAATCGGTGCGCTCAAACCAGCATCGATTGCTGAGCGAAGATACCCGCCATCGCGCCCTGCGATGATGCCTGGGTGACCGAGGGCAGGAAGGGCGTCGTGAGGTCGCCGGCGGCGTAGATGCCGGGCGCGCTGGTCCTCTTAGCTGCAGCGATCGGCTCGTTGCACACTGGAAGACTCCAACGAACTGGATGAGCCCAGGCTGCTGAAGAAAGACGTCTGCACGATTACCGATGCAGAGGCACTGATCCCCCGTTGGCGCCCATTCTTACGGGCAGACATCCGGACATCAGTGACCATAATACATATTGGTCACATGTTGTCCATCCCCTGACGGCTATGTAGGCTATGGCGCATGAACAAGACACGCGCAGCAAAAACAACCACCCGTGGGCCGGCAGATCATGAGGTGCGCGATCAGATCGTGGCCGCAGCCACCGAGCATTTCAGCCGCTATGGCTACGAAAAGACCACGGTTTCCGACCTCGCAAAGTCGATCGGATTTTCCAAGGCCTACATCTACAAGTTCTTCGAGTCCAAGCAGGCCATTGGCGAAATGATCTGCTCGAACTGCATCAGGCAGATAGAGGCCGAGGTCCGGGCCGCCGTCAGCGAGGTCGATCGTCCGCCAGAGAAGCTGCGCCGCATGTTCAAGGCGCTTGTGGAGGCATGCCTGCGTTTGCTGTTTCACGACCGCAAGCTCTACGAAATTGTCGTGTCCGCAGCCTCCGAACGCTGGCAGGTGACTTTCGAGTATGAAAATCTCATTGAGGAGATCATCCAGGACATCCTGCAGCAAGGTCGGCAGAGCGGCGACTTCGAGCGCAAGACCCCGCTCGATGAAGCCACCAAGGCGGTCCACCTGGTTATGCGCCCGTATTTCAACCCGCTGCTTCTGCAATACAGCCTCGACTCCACCGACGAAGCTCCCGCCCTGTTATCCAGCCTGGTGCTGCGAAGTTTGTCTCCGTAACGCTGTGACCATTGACTAAATTAGTCACTAGATACAAAGTGAGGTCCCCTACTTCCTTGCGATGGGCTCCTCATGCGTCGGCGCAGCCTTCTTCTGTCCACTCTCATCGGTGTAATCCCGCTCGCGCTGGCCGCCTGCGGCGAAAAAGCGCCTACCGATCCCCGTACTGACGCCCCCCTGGTGCGGGTTGCCGTTCCCCAGTCGGCAGCGCCCGCACCGCGCTCTTTCACCGGTATCGTTGCGGCACGAGTTCAGAGCGACCTGGGCTTCCGTGTCTCCGGAAAAGTGCTGGAGCGTCTCGTCGATACCGGCCAATCGGTCAAGCGCGGCCAGGTCCTGCTCCGTCTCGATCCGGTCGATCTGAAGCTCGCTGCCCATGCGCAGCGCGAAGCCGTGGCCGCTGCCCGGGCGCGAGCGAAACAAGCAAGTGAAGATGAGGCGCGCTACCGAACCCTGCGCGGAACCGGCGCCGTATCGGCATCGGCCTACGCTCAGTACAAAGCCGCGGCGGACACGGCGCGAGCACAACTCAGCGCGGCCGAAGCCCAAGCCGAGGTCGCCGCCAATGCGACCGGGTACGCCGACTTGCTGGCGGACGCCAACGGCGTCGTCATGGAGACGCTGGTCGAGCCTGGCCAGGTTGTGAGTGCCGGGCAGCCTGTCGTTCGGGTGGCCCATGCCGGCCCTCGAGAAGCGGTTGTCCAGCTGCCGGAAACCTTGCGTCCCGCGGTTGGTTCATCGGCCCGCGCCACGCTGTTCGGCAAAGACAACGTCAGCGTGGAAACCAGCCTCCGTCAGCTCTCGGATGTCGCCGACCGCCTGACACGCACCTTCGAGGCGCGTTACGTGCTCAATGGAGAACTGGCCCAGGCTCCGCTCGGCACGACCATCACTGTTCAAATCCCGACCGGAATAGCGCAGGAGCCGGCACAGAACGACCTGCAGATTCCGATTGGCGCGTTGTACGACGAAGGCAAAGGCCCTGGTGTGTGGGTCATCCAAGGCAACCCTGCGAAAGTGTCCTGGCGACCGGTTACGGTGCTGAATCTCGATGATGAACACGTACGCATCGCTGGCGTGTTCAAGCAGGACGAGCAGATCGTGGCTCTCGGCGCGCATTTGCTGCGCGAAGGGCAGCAGGTACGGTTGCCGGACTCGGCCGCCGTCGCTGCAGTCGAGGGAACCCCGCGATGAGTAATGGTCGCCTCAACCTGTCGGCGCTTGCGGTACGAGAGCGCTCCATCACCCTGTTCATGGTGTGCCTGATCTCCCTGGCAGGCCTTATCGCTTTCTTCAAGCTGGGAAGGGCGGAGGATCCTGCGTTCACCGTCAAGGTGATGACCATCGTGACTGCGTGGCCTGGAGCGACCGCGCAGGAGATGCAGGATCAGGTTGCCGAGAAGATCGAGAAACGCCTTCAGGAGCTGCGCTGGTACGACCGCAGCGAGACCTATACGAGACCGGGGTTGGCCTTCACTACCCTTTCTCTACTGGACAGTACCCCACCCTCGGAGGTGCCTGAAGAGTTCTACCAGGCCCGCAAGAAAATCAGCGATGAGGCGAAGACCCTGCCCGAAGGGGTCATCGGCCCGCTGGTCAACGACGAGTACTCGGACGTCACCTTTGCGCTGTTTGCGCTCAAGGCCAGAGGGGAACCCCAACGCCTGCTCGTGCGCGACGCGGAATCGCTACGTCAGCGCTTGTTGCACGTGCCTGGCGTGAAGAAGGTCAACATTATCGGCGAGCAGGCCGAGCGCATCTTTGTCGAGCTATCCCATGAACGCTTGGCGACCTTGGGTATTGGTCCCCAGGAAGTGTTCGCCGCGCTCAATGGCCAGAATGCCCTGACGCCAGCAGGCTCAGTTGAAACCAAGGGGCCGCAGGTCTTCCTGCGACTCGACGGCGCCTTCGATGAGTTGCAGAAAATCCGCGATACGCCCGTCATGGCACAAGGTCGCACGCTGCAGTTGTCGGATGTCGCCACCGTCAGGCGCGGCTACGAAGACCCGGCGACATTCCTGATCCGCAACGGCGGCGAGCCGGCCCTGCTCCTGGGCGTAGTCATGCGCGAGGGCTGGAATGGTCTCGACCTTGGGAAGGCCCTGAACGACGAGGTGAGCGCCATCAATGGAGAGCTGCCACTGGGCATGAGCCTGAGCGGAGTTACGGATCAGGCGGTCAATATCAGCGCCTCGGTCGACGAGTTCATGATCAAGTTCTTCGTCGCGCTGCTGGTGGTCATGCTGGTGAGTTTCATCAGCATGGGATGGCGCGTGGGGATAGTGGTCGCCGTGGCAGTGCCGCTGACTTTGGCGATGGTTTTCGTGGTCATGGCGGCGACTGGCAAGAACTTCGACCGTATCACCCTGGGCTCGCTGATTCTTGCCCTGGGACTGTTGGTGGACGATGCCATCATCGCCATCGAGATGATGGTGGTGAAGATGGAGGAAGGCTACAGCCGCATCCAGGCTTCCGCCTATGCCTGGAGCCATACCGCAGCGCCAATGTTGTCCGGCACATTAGTCACCGCCGTAGGCTTCATGCCCAACGGCTTCGCCCGATCCACGGCGGGCGAATACACCAGCAACATGTTCTGGATCGTCGGTATCGCACTGATCGCTTCGTGGCTGGTTGCGGTGCTGTTCACCCCTTATTTCGGAGTCAAGTTGCTGCCCGACTTCAAGAAGGTCGAAGGCGGACATGACGCCATCTACGATACCCCGCGCTACAACCGTTTTCGCCAGCTGCTCAGCCAGGTCATTGCGCACAAGTGGAAGGTTGCCGGCGCAGTCGTCGGGCTTTTCGTCATGGCCATTCTTGGCATGGGCATAGTCAAGAAGCAGTTCTTCCCCATCTCAGACCGCCCCGAAGTGCTGGTGGAAGTGCAGATGCCCTATGGCACCTCCATTGCCCAGACCAGCGCCGCCACCGAGAAGGTCGAAGCGTGGTTGGCTCAGCAGAAGGAGGCCCGGATCGTGACCGCGTACATCGGCCAGGGCGCACCGCGCTTCTTCATGGCCATGGGGCCGGAACTGCCGGATCCCTCGTTCGCCAAGATTGTGGTGCGCACCGACAACCAGGACGAGCGCGAAGCGCTGAAGCATCGGCTGCGTCAGGCGGTCACCGAGGGGCTGGCCAACGAAGCGCGGGTTCGGGTCTCCCAACTGGTCTTCGGCCCGTACTCTCCCTACCCGGTTGCTTACCGAGTAACCGGCCCTAGCCCGGACAAGCTTCGTGAAATTGCTGCCCAGGTGCAGCAGGTCATGGAAGCCAGTCCGATGATGCGGACAGTCAATATCGATTGGGGCGCACGCGTGCCTTCGCTGCACTTCACCCTGCAGCAGGACCGCCTGCAGGCGGTGGGCTTGACCTCCAGCGCCGTCGCGCAGCAGCTGCAGTTCCTGCTCAGCGGAGTGCCGATCACCGCTGTGCGCGAGGACATTCGCACCGTTCAGGTCATGGCCCGCGCGGCCGGGGATATCCGCTTCGATCCGACCAGAGTCATGGACTTCACATTGGCGGGCGCCAATGGGCAACGCATCCCGTTATCGCAAGTGGGCAATGTCGAAGTGCGCATGGAGGAGCCGATCATGCGCTGGCGCGACCGCACACCGACGATCACCGTGCGGGGCGACATTGCCGAGGATCTGCAGCCGCCGGATGTCTCGGCCGCCATCAGCCAGCAGCTCCAGCCCATCATCGAAAAGCTGCCAGGCGGTTATCGCATCGAACAGGCCGGCTCCATCGAAGAGTCGGGCAAGGCGAGCAAAGCCATGCTGCCGTTGTTCCCGATCATGTTGGCCGTCACGCTGATCATCATCATTGTGCAGGTACGGTCGATTTCCGCGATGGTCATGGTCTTTCTGACCAGCCCCCTGGGGCTGATTGGCGTGGTGCCCACTCTGATCCTTTTCAACCAACCCTTCGGCATCAATGCCCTGGTCGGGCTGATCGCGCTGTCCGGCATCCTCATGCGCAACACGCTCATCCTGATCGGGCAGATCCGTCATAACGAAGCGGAGGGGCTGGCGCCGTTCCAGGCAGTCGTCGAAGCCACCGTGCAGCGCGCCAGACCGGTGATCCTCACAGCTCTGGCCGCCGTCCTGGCCTTCATCCCGCTCACCCATTCGGTGTTCTGGGGAGCACTCGCTTACACGCTGATCGGCGGCGCCTTCGCTGGAACTGTCCTGACTCTGGTCTTCCTGCCAGCCATGTATTCCATCTGGTTCCGGATATACCCCATCAGCCATGCGCCAGCCGCACAACCCGCACAGCCTTAGCCGGCATTCCTCACCGTGAGAGGTTCCGCCAGATTGGCATGATCGGAATTAGACCTGGCGCGATGCGCTAGTGCTGCTTTGCCAAGCGCCCCTTAGCATCTCCCTACCCCATTGGTTTGATCGTAAAACAGGAGATGTCATGGAATCCCGGACTGCATTGATTACCGGAGCCTCGAGCGGTATCGGACTGGAACTGGCGCGCATCCATGCAAGCCAGGGTGGCGATGTCGTGCTGGTGGCGCGTTCGCGCGACAAGTTGGAGGCCATAAAGCGGGAACTCCAGGCGCAGCACGGCGTGAAGACTTACGTAATCGCGGAAGATCTGGCCGATCCGGACGCAGCGAATCGCATCTTCAGAGCCACTGAGTCCCTGGGATTGGCCATCGATGTCCTGATCAACAACGCAGGCTTCGGCGGGCACGGAAAGTTCGTCGAACGCGATCTCGGCGCTGACCAGGCCATGATGCGGGTGAACATGGCGACCCTTACTTCGCTGACCCATCATTACCTCAAGGGCATGATTGCGCGCAGGCGCGGGCGCATCCTGAACGTCTCGTCGACCGCATCGTTCATGCCCGGCCCGCTGCAGGCGGTGTACTACGCAACCAAGGCCTACGTCACCTCCTTCACCCAGGCCATCGCCGAGGAGGTAAGGGAGTACGGCGTGACGGCCACGGTATTGTGTCCGGGTGCGGTAGCCACCGGGTTCGTCGCGGCGGGTGACCTGCAGGGCGTCGATGTCTGGAAGAATGCCAGGACGGCGGAATCCGTGGCGCAGTGCGGATACAAGGCGATGGAACGAGGTGAGCTGGTAGCCTTCAATGAATGCAAGTTGCGGCTCATGCTCGACTGGATCGTTCCTCTGTTGCCTCGCAGAACGGTGCTCAAGGTGTCGCGGCAGGCGATGGAGAAGACATCCTGAGCCAGGCTCGGGTGCCGGACGTTCAAGCCGGCCCGCTGACCTGCCGCCCAGATTCCCAGTGCCCGCCAGCAACCCGACTCCAAGGGACATCTCGACCATGAAGCAAGCCAGGCATTTTGCCGTGCATCCCGGATGGAAGCTGATTATCGCCGATCTGGGAATAGCCGCCGGAGATCTGCTGACCCTGGCCGAGCTACCCGCCGACCTGTTCAGCCGCAAGGATGCAACCTTATCCCCGCCTGAATACTTCCGGCTTTTTGTTGGCCTCGAACAGTTGGTCGGCGAATCGCAGCTGCCTCTGCGGCTTGGCGGCGCCATTTCGGTCGAGGCTTTCGATCCGCCTCTTTTCGCCTGCCTGTGCAGCCCGAATCTCAATGTCGCCCTCACTCGGCTTGCCGAATACAAGCGACTCTGCGGTCCCCTGGCGCTGGACGTCTTCGTCCGCGACACGCACACGGAGGTCTTCATCGAATGCTACGGTTATGACCGCCCGTTACCGCGCAGCCTCTGCGCCATGGAGCTGGTATTCCTCACCCACCTGGCGCGTCTTGCCACGCGGCAGGACATCGTTCCAACAGAGGCGGAGCTGGTGGTGCTACCGGGCCTGGCCCGGCCTTGCGAAGAATTCCTCGGGTGCCGTCTGCAGCGAGGCAGTCGCAACCGGATTCGCTTCTCGGCAGAAGATGCGACCCGCCCGTTTCTCACCGAGAACGTCGCCATGTGGCAGTTCTTCGAGCCGGAACTGCAGACGAGGCTGTCGATGCTGGAGACCGGAGCCAGCACGCGCGAACGGGTACGCAGTGCACTGCTGGACATGCTGCCCAGCGGCCGGAGCAGCATCCAGGATATTTCCGCGCGTCTGGCGATGAGCAAACGCTCACTGCAACGCCACCTGGCGGACGAGGCCCTGAGCTATCAGGAGGTGCTTGACGACACTCGGGCAAGCCTGGCCCGTCATTACCTCTCCCGCTCGACCATTTCTCCAGGAGAAATCTCCTTCCTCATTGGTTTTCAGGATGCCAATTCATTCCTGCGGGCCTTCAAGGCCTGGACGGGCATGACCCCCGGGGAATACCGGAACCAGCATTGCCATTGAAAGCAACAGCGCCGGTGTGCTGCTTCAGTTCGCTTGGGGACGGCTGGTGCAAGGGGCAATTAACGGCCAGAAGCGGACATACGATGGATGTCTCACTCATTTGCGCCCAACGCGTCAGAGACTGACAGCGCCCCATCGGCGGAATTGATTAAATACCCGAAACCCGACGTAATCGAGTTTCCGCAGACTGCCCCCTCGGTAGTAACAGTCCCAGTAACTGATCATCCGATCCTGTGATCGTTTGAAAAACATTGGATTTTCGCGAAAGAACGCTGCGTAAGCGCTCTGATCCATCGACGGTAAGCTCGCCTCAATCTCGCAAAGGATTTCAGCTACATACTCGCCACAGAGATGAAAGACGAATGGAATAACCCAAGGCTCGGATGAGGCAACCAAATGCCTCACATAGCGTTGACGTAAATGGCCATCATGGTGCCGAGTCATGATGCATGCATGTATTGTTGCTAAAGCACCGTCAAATCGAAGATCCAACGCATCGCCATACTCGTGGTGAACTCGGTATGGGATATTCATTAACTCGCCCTGCAACAGGACCTGAGAGCCCTGATGGGAGGCAGTGCTGGGATGAATCAAGTCAGCGACGAGGGCACTGCGGGAAAGGCAGACATCAAAGCGCAATTCCGAACTTCAGAGTTTGTTGAACGCGTGTTTTCCATTCGGTTTTTCCATAAACCAAGCTTGCGTAGCTTTGCCACACGAAGACGTATGATCGCTGAATGCTACGGAATTCCGCTATGGTCGATAGCAGACATCGGACTCGAAACGCAGGTTGCTATCAGTCATGTTGGCTCCCCCCTGCAACGCTGGATAGCTAATCTACGCGACGGCTCTCCTCTCACGAAGAGAGCCTGCGGCAACCCCAACCCAAGGCATTACCGCCTGCTGTAAGAAAGGGGGGTTAGAAGCTCACGTTCAGCCCCAGGCGAATACCGTTGTCCTTATAGCCATCGCCGAACTGCCCGGAGTAACCCAGGTCCACCGTGGTGCCACTGGCAACCTGCGCGGTGACGCCTAACTGCGCCAGCGCGGTGTCCTGCGCCAGTGGCGTGCCCGTGACGGTGAACGCATCGCCGCCGGCGAACGACAACTGGCGCTTCGGATCGAGGTCGTCGAACGCATGTTGCCAGCCTAGAGCCCCCTGCAGCGCAAGTGGCACCGAGCCCACAGTGGTCAGCGCCGTGGAGGCGTGCAGGCCGAGGGTGCCGTAGGTCACATCGTCCTCCTCGCTGTTGCCACGCAGCGCGGTGCTGCCGCCGTGTTCCTTGAAGCTGTCGCTGTCGACCTTGACGTGTGCCAGACCGGCGAAAGGTTCCAGGGTGAAGTCGCCAGCGGCGATGGCGTAACCCAGTTCGCCGAAGACTTGCGTGGTGTTGGCGTCGTAGCTGGCCTTGTCGTGCTCGGCGAGGCTACCGACCTGCACGTGGCGACTGCTGTCGATGTCGTTCCACGCGTGCGAGGCGCCGACGCGCAGGTTCAGGGCATCCCACTGGCCGGAGGCGAACAGGGTCAGCGAAGTGCTGTCGATCTCGGCCGAGGAACTGCGAGCGTCGAGGTCGAGCTTGCTGGTGCCATAGCCAGCCGCGACGCCGACGCGCCAGTTGTCGCCCACCGGCAGGTCGATGCCCAGCAGGGTGCCGCGGCTGTCGTGATCCAGGCGCGCCGTGTTGCTGTTGCCGCTGGTGTCGCCCCAGCCGCCGTAGCCCTGCAGCCAGAAGGTCATGCCACTGTCGGCGTCGGTATGCAGGATGGCGTCGGTCGAGGCCTGCCCTTGAGCCGCACGCAGGCGTTGGCCAATGGCATCGCGCACATAGCGGCTGTCGTCGAACAGCGCCCCCTGGGTGCTGGCATGCAGTTCGCCGGAAAGACTGTCGTAGGCGGCTTGAGCCTGCTCGACGGTGAGCACGCTGATGGCGTTGTACAGCGTGCCTGTTGCGAGCGATTCGACGCCGGCGGCGGCTGAGCGCTGGTTGTAGCTACGGCCCGCGGAGATGAAGCTGACGTCGTTGCGCTCCAGGGTCAGCTCCACGCCGGTGGCGCTGTAAGCCAGCTCCGGGGTGAGGAATGCCAGATTGCTACTGACACCGGTGAAGGTGCCGTTGAGCGAGGCGGCCTGGATGATGCCGTAGGAGGTGCTGGGCGCCCAGTCGCCGGCACCGGCGAGTACTTTGAGATTGGCGCCATTCAGATTGACGGCGCCGGTGGAGATGAGCCGGTCCGAGCTGCCGTCCGGGTTGGCTTCGATCTCCAGGTTCGATCCGACGGCCAGGTTCACGTTGCCGTCCACGTGCAGCGTGCCGATGGAGTTGCCCGGATTGAGCGTTGCTCCGCTGGCGAGGTCGACACGGCCAATGATATTGCCGTGGCCGCCGAGCAGTGCGCCGTTGGCGACCTGCACGTCGCTGGCCAGGCTCGCCGTGCTGCCAGCCGCGCCGCCGATGATCAGGCTGCCGGCGTTGACCAGGGTGCCGCCAGCGACGCTTGACCGGCCGTTCAGCACCAGCTTGCCGGTGCCGGTTTTGCTCAGGCTACCCGGGCCATTGAGGCTGCCCTCGTAGACACTGTTGGCATTGTTGCTGCCGACCTGCAACTCGCTGCCCGAGGCCAGCGTGATAGTGCCGTTACCGCTCAGGGCGCCCAGCACGGTAGTGCCCCCCACGCTGGCGGTAGCGATATCGCTGACGTTCAGGCTGGCATTACCCAGGGCATTGTTGCCGTTCAGGATCAGGCTGCCGCCGAGGATGTTCAGCGCGCCGCTGAAGCTGTTGTCGCCGCTCAGCGTCAGGTTGCTGGCGCCCTGCTTGGTCAGCGAGCCGGTGCCGCTGATGACACCGGCCAGGCCCAGTTCATTGCTGCCGGCTAGAGTCAGTTCGCCGGCGAGCGTGATGGCATTACCCAGCGTCAGCGCGGCGCTGCTGTCCAGCGTGGTGCCGCCGGCGGCGTTCAGGCTACCGCTGCCCAGGGCGCCGGCGTTACCCAGAAGCAGCGTGCCGCCATTGAGCCGGGTACCGCCGCTGTAGGTGTTGGCGCCGTTGAGGGCCAGGGTGCCGCTGCCGTTCTTGGTCAGCGAGCCGTTGCCGCTGACATCGCCGTTCAGGGTCAGGTCGTGGCTGCCGGCCAGGGCCAGGCCGCCATCCAGGACGACCGCGTTGCCCAGGGCCAGCGCCGCGCTGGTGTCCAGGGTAGTGCCGTTGGCGGCGGTCAGGCCGCCGCTGCCCAGGGCGCCGGCGTTGCCCAGCACCAGCGTACCGCCATTGAGCGCGGTGCCGCCGGTGTAGCTGTTGGCACCGTTGAGAACCAGGGTGCCGCTGTCGTATTTGCCCAGCGAGGCGGTACCGGTAAGTTCTACATCGATGGTCGCCGTAGCATTGGGATCGACGCGAATCGCCGCGTTGCCCAGCGAGCCGTTGACCAGGCTCAACGCCCCGGCCGTGCCGCCCTGCAGGCGATAGCCGTCGGTGACGAACTGCATGCCGTTGGCGGTTTGTGTTCCGTTGATCGTCACCGTGCCGGCCGTGCCCTGGAACACCGCAAAGCTGTTGGCCCAGGCCTGGTTGGTGGTGCCGTTGACGTCGGTCCAGTTGCTGGTGCCGGTACCCCAGGTACCACTACCGCCATCCACCGAACCGTTGGCGGCCAGCTGGCTGCCGTCCCAGAACTGCACGGTGGTGCCCGGCATGGACACCAGCAGGTTGACCCGATTGGCCAGCGCGGTTTGCAGAGCCAGATCGCCGGGAGTGGCGCCACCCGGCAGGCTGCCGAGGAGCATACCGTTGTCAATCAGGCTGCCGGCGTAGTCGAAGAGGCGGTACACACCGTTGCCGAAGCCGCCGATATCGCTGACATTGAGGGTGCCGTCGAGGGTCAGGTTACCGCCGACGCTGACCAGCGCGTTGCCGCTACCGGAGGTCGGTGCGCCGAGTCCGATATCGAAGTTGGAGTTGGCGTTGAATGCCAGGGAATTCACCAACAGGGTACTGCCGGTGGCGCCGGCCAGGTGCCCGCCATCCGCCACGGTTACAGCCCCGCCGAGCGAGCCACTGCCGGCCAGAGTGCCGCCACTGTTGACGAGCACACTGGCGCTGTCCAGCGAGCCGCTGACATTCAAGGTGCCGGCGTTGACCGTGGCGTTGCCGGTCAGGCTGTTGATGCCGGTCAGGGTCAGCGTACCGGTGCCGAGTTTGCTCAGTTCGCCGCTGCCGGTGAGCACGCCGTCGAAAAGGCTGCTGGCGTTGTTGCTGCCGATGCTCAGGGTCTTGCCGAAGCCGACCAGTGCGGTGCCGCTGCCAGTCAGGCTGGCGAGGCTGCCCGAGCCGCCGAGATTGAGTGTCGCTGCATTGCCGAGATTGACGCCGGCGTTGCTTCCCAGCGCTGTATTGCCCAGGGTCGTGAGACTACCGGACTGCACATTGAAGGTGCCGCTGAAGGTGTTGTTGCCGGTCAGCGTAAGGTCGGCTGTGCCGTTCTTGGTGAGAGTCCCCGCCCCGGAAAGCACGCCGCTCAGCGTCAGGTTGTTGCTACCTGCCACACCGAGGTTGGCGTTGGCGTTGATGTCGTTTGCCAGGTTCAGCGGTGCGCTGGTGTCGAGGGTCGCATCACCCGCCACGGTCAATGCGCCGTTACCCAAGGCTGTGCTCGATCCCAGTGTCAGCGTACCCGCCTTGAGCGTAGTACCGCCGCGGAAGGTATTGCTGCCATTGAGGGTCAGGTTGGCAGCGCTGTTCTTGATCAGCGCACCGTTGCCAACGAGCACGCCGCCCAGGGTCAGGTTGTGGGTGCCAACATTGGTCAGGGTGGCGTTGAGCAGCACGTTGTTGCCGAGCGACACCGAAGTGTTGCTGTCCAGCGACGAGGCTCCGGCCACGGTCAGGTTGCCCAGACCGAGGGCGCCGTTGCTGCCGGCGGTCAGGGTGCCGGCATCAAGAGTGATGCCACCGAGGAAATTGTTGGCCCTGCTCAGGATCAGGTTGGCCGCGCCATTCTTGGTCAGGCTGCCGACGCCGTTGATGGCGCCGCTGAGCGTCAGATCATTGCTGCCGACGATGCCGAGGTTGCCCGCCAGGTTGATCGCGTTACCCGCCGTGAAGGCGCCGCTGGCATCCAGGGTGGTGCCGTTCGCCGCGTTCAGGGTGGCCGAGCCCAGCGCGCTGTTCGACGCCAGAACCAGCCCGCCCGCGTTCAGTGCCACCGGCCCGAGGAAAGCGTTGTTGCCGCCGAGGGTCAGGCTGGCCGATCCGTTCTTGATCAAGCCGCCGGTGCCGAAAATGACACCGTTGAGGGTCAGGGCATTCCTGCCGAGCACGGTGAGGTTGCCATTCAGTGTGGCAGCGTTGGCCAGGGTCACGGCGGTGTTGCTGTCGAGTCGCGTGCCGGCATTGGCGATCAACGCGCCAGTGCCCAGTGCGGTGTTGCTGCCGACAACCAGGGTGCCGCCGTCCAGTTGCGTGCCTCCGGTGTAGCTGTTGGCGCCGTTGAGCACCAGAGTGCCGGCGTCGAGTTTGTTGAGGATGCCGCTGCCGTTGATGTTCACGCCGACCGTGGCAGTCACGCCCGGATCAACCCGCATCGCCGTGGTACCACCAGTGCCGTTGACGGCGGTCAGCAACCCAGACGAGCCGTTGACCACGTTGTAGCCATCGGTGAGGAACTGCATCCCGGTGAACAGTTGCGTGCCGTTGACCGACACCGTGCCGGCCGTGCCCTGGAAGACTGCGAAGTCGTCGGCCCAGGTCTGGTTGATCGTACCGTTGGAATTGGTCCAGTTGGTACCGCCGGCATTCCAGGTGCCAGTGCCGCCATCCACGTTGCCATTGACGATCGCCTGGCTACCGTCCCAGAAACGCAGGTTGGTGTTCGGTGCCGACACCACCAGGTTGACCTGGTTGCCGAGGGTCTGCACGAGGATGTCGCCCAGGCCATAACCAACGGGCACGCTGCTGACAGTCAAGCCGTTGTCGGTCAGCGCCCCGGTGTAGGTGAACATGCGGTAGACACCGACGCCGAAGCCGCCGGCATCGGTGACGTTGAGGTTACCGTCGAGGGTCAGGTTGCCACCGATGTTCATCAGCGACGTAGTCGATGGCGTCGCGAGGTTCGCATCGAGATTGCTGTTGGTGCCCAGAGTCAGCGACGCGGCAGACAGCGTGTTGCCCCAGGACAAGGCCAGGTGGCCTCCGTCGTTGACGTTGAGGTTACCGAGAATCGAACCGCTGCCAGTCAGGCTCGCGCCGGAATTGACGTTGACCTGGGCACTGGCCAGCGAACCGCTGAGGTTCAGGGTGCCGCCGCTGACAGTGGTGATGCCGGTAAGGCCGTTGGTGCCGGTGAGGCTCAGCGTACCGGTGCCGACTTTGTTCAGACCACCGATACCGCCGAGAGCGCCATCGAAAGTGCTGGAGGTGCTCTGGCCACCCAGGGTCAGGGTGTTGCCCGCTCCGATCAATACATCACCGCTGCCGCTCAGGCCTCTGAGGCTCGCGCTGCTGCCTAGATTGAGAATGGCGCCGGCTCCGATATTGGCGCCGGAAGTGTTGCCCAACGCCCCGCTGCTCAGGGTGGTGACGCTACCTGAGGCGATGTTCAGTGCACCGGAGAAGGTGTTGTTACCACTGAGTGTCAGATCACTCAGTCCGTTCTTGGTCAGGTTGGCGGCTCCGCTGATCACACCGTTGAGCGTCAGGTTGTTGCTGCCGGCCAGAGCCAGGTCGGCGTTGAGCGTAATGTCGTTAGCGAGGCTGAGAGGACTGGTGTTTTCCAGTGTCGCTGCGCCGCCAACCGTCAGGGCGCTGGTGCCCAGGGCACCCGCATTGCCCATTGTCAGCGTACCCGCATTGAGCGTGGTGCCGCCGCTGTAGGTGTTGACGCCGTTGAGGGTCAGCTTGGAGGCGCCGTTCTTCACCAGTTGGCCGATTCCAGTCAGCACGCCGCCCAAGGTCAGATCCTGCGTGCCGCCGACGCTCAACGCAGCATTGAGAACGACCGCATTGCCCACGCTGACCAGTCCGGAGCTGCTGTCCAGGGTCGCTGCCCCGCCGACGGTCAGCGCACCGAAGCCGAGTGCGCTACTGTTGCCCAGGGTCAGCGTGCCTGCGTTCAGAGTGGTGCCTCCGATATAGGCATTGGCGCCGTTCAGATACAGGTTGGCCGCGCCGTTTTTCACCAGACGGCCGGCCCCGGCGACAGTCCCGGTGAGGGTCAGGTCTGCATTGCCACCGATGTTCATCGCCCCAGCCAGGTTGACCTGGTTTCCCAGGCTGACAGCCCTGTTGGTATCCAGCGTGGTGCCGGCCGCTGCGTTCAATGCACCGCTGCCGAGCGCGGAATTGCTGCCGACGATCAGCTTGCCCACGTTGAGTGCGGTGTTGCCGAAGTAGGTGTTGGCACCGTTGAGAATCAGGTCGGCCGGGCCGCTCTTGGTCAGGCCACCGACACCGGAGACCACGCCAGCGAGCGTCAGCGCGTTGCTGCCGGCGATGGTCAGGTTGCCACCGAGGTTGACGTTGTTGGCCAGGCTGGTCGCGGTGCTGGCATTCAGCGTGGTGTTGTTGCCGGCATTGAGCACGCCGGTGCCGAGGGCGGTGTTGGAGCCCACGACCAGTGTCCCGGCGTTCAGCGATGTAGATCCGGTGTAGGTGTTATTGCCGGTCAGGGTCAGGGTCGAAGAGCCGGTCTTGATCAGGTTGCTGCCACCACTGATCACGCCGCCGAGGGTCAGCGCACCGGTGCCGGTTGCAGTCAGGGTGCTGTTGAGGGTCATCGTGTTGTTCAACGAAACCGGGCTCGTCGCTGAAATGCTCGAAGAGCCGCCAACCGTGACTCCGCCGATGCCGAACGCCTGGTTGTTGCCGACCTGAACCACACCGCCGTTGAGCACGGTATTGCCGCTGTAGGTGTTGTTTCCGTTGAGGTTGATCTGCCCGCTGCCTATCTTGGTCAGGCCGCCGGAACCGGAAATCACCCCGTTCAGGGACATGCCATTGACCCCCTGCAGGGTCAGGCCGCCCGCGCCCAGGTTGATCTGGTTGGCCAGCGAAAGTCCGGCATTGCTGGCCTCAAGGACTCCGCCGTTGGACCACAGCACACCGCTGCCGAACGTGGCGTTGTCATTGAACTGCGCGACACCGCCATTGAGCGTGGTCGAACCACTGACCAACGGCCCCAGCAGAGTCCAGGTGCCGCTGTTGAGGGTCAGGTTGTTGAAGTTGACGTACGTCGCGTTGGATGCCGTGCCAATGCCGGCGGTGCCGCCACCGAGGTCAGGGCCGATGGTGTTTTGCAGGATTAGTGTGTTGTTACCGCCTGCGCCGCCTTCGATCGTCCCGGTCGGGGCGAAGGTCAGGTTGACGCCAATCAGGCCGCCAAGTCCCTGAGTGGTCTGGACGCCGTCACCGACGCTGACGCTCGAACCGGTGATTGCGTAGAAGGTGTTGGTGCTGCCCGCCCCCATCGACACGCTGCCAGTGATGCTGCCGGCGTTGGTGAATACGTTGCCGCCCGCCGACGTCTCGAACGCCACCCGGCCATTGATCGTGCCGGTGTTGGTCATGTTGACTTGCGATCCACCATAGACCCCGACCACAGGGGTATCGGCCAGGGTGGCCCCGCTGCTCGACAGCGCGGTGGAGGTAATAGTGCCGTCGTTGGTGAGGGTCGTAGTGCCCGCCAGCGAGTTGTTCACGGCTATAGCCAGACCATCGATGCTGGTCAGGTTCTGTCCGAACCGCATGCCGGTGCCGCGAATGATCCCGCTGACAGTGTTGGCCACGCTCACCGTACTGGTGGCACCACTGCCAATGAACGCACCGCCGCTAAGGACCGAAACATACCCCAGCAACGCCGGGTCGATGGTGCCGGCGTTGTTCAGGTTGATATTGGCTCCGGTCAGGTTGAAGACCTTCCCCCCCAGCGTCGCGTTCATCTGCGCGCCCGAGTTGACGTTGAGCGTCAGACCGCTGGTGGCACTGCTGTAGTCATTGAGAAACAGCGGCACGGTCGGGACACCGCTACAGGTGACAGTACTGCTGTTGAGCGTACAGGTAGCTTGGGCTGGTTGGGCGAACGCAGCACCCAGCAGCAGGGTTGGCAATGCCCGCTTGCCGAGGCGTCGGGAGCCCTTTCGGCAGCGCTTGCTGAATTCGTGAGTGACAGTCCAGCAACCCAACGAGGCATTCCAAACCAACGCAAAGACATGGTTCATCGCGAGCACTTCCTTGTGACTTGAGAGACGACTCCCCACCGAAACCGAATGGGCTGGCGCCGAAGAAGATATATCAAATCAATGCCTGCCCAATATCATCTGGCCATATTCTCTCGGGATTGCTGCCTCTGCTGATTCCGGAACTGCCGCCCTAGAGCGGCTCGAGTGCTGAAATAATTTGCAAGCGAAGGCTGTCAGGAGGCTTGTAGCTCCTCAATCATGCAGGACAGCTTCAATCTCACTTGTGTCCGCGATGGCATGGAACGAGCCGTCGCAAGATACCCAGCCAGACACGGCCAACCCATACGGCAACTGTCGTATTTTTGGCGACGGGATCGTGAAGCCCCCAGCCCGGGAGCCGACTCATACCGAGCGCGCGACGATTGGAGTTCAGGTCAGATTCGGAGCCAGTCGTTCGTGGGGCGGCGGCGGCTACCGCCCAGAAGCAGACGGTCTCCAGCCATCGTAGAGTTCATTCAGAGAAGAGACTCCAAGGAAGACGACATGACACTCGCCAAGGGCGATACCGTAAGGCTGATGGAGGTTGACCAATCTTCGGCTGTTTTCTCTGACTGGTTGAACACACGGACGCCAGCGTCTGGCGATGCTGCTGTCGTGGAAGAGACCTGGGATTCCAAAGCTGGCCGCACTGTCCGCTTGCTCTGCGAGCCGCGTGCAGGCTTGTTAGAGTGGCGAGCCACGTTTCGGGAAGCAGAGTTGGTTTACGAGGTTCTTGATCGATCTCAGTGACGCCGATCCATGACTAATCCCTCCGTCCGCTATGGGTCGTTATCCACCAACCAGGGACCTGATGAAGGGAGCCAGGACTACCCGGCTCCCCCTTCCCTACCCGCGGATGAAGGCCAGCAGATCCGCGTTGATGGTCTCGGCCTCGGTGGTCGGCATCCCGTGGGGGAAGCCCGCGTAGGTCTTGAGCGTGCCGTTCTTGAGCAGTTTCGCCGAGAGCGGGCCTGAATCCTCATACGGAACGATCTGGTCGTCATCCCCATGCATTACCAGCACGGGGATCGAGATGCCCTTGAGGTCCTCGGTGAAGTCCGTCTGCGAGAACGCGACGATGCCATCGTAATGGGCCTGGGCGCAGCCCATCATGCCCTGGCGCCACCAGTTCCAGATGATGCCTTCGGAAGCCTTCGCACCCGGGCGGTTGTACCCGTAGAAAGGTCCCGCCGGGACGTCGTAATAGAACTGGGCACGGTTGGCCTTGAGCTGGGCCTGCAGGTCGTCGAAGACCTCCTTGGGCAGACCGCCGGGATTGTTCTGCGTCTTGACCATCAGCGGCGGAACCGCGCTGATGATCGCGGCCTTGGACACGCGGGCCTCACCGTGGCGGGCGATGTAGTGGATGACTTCCCCGCCGCCGGTCGAATGGCCGACATGCACGGCCCCCTGGGTCCCGAGGTGATTGACTACCGCCGCCACGTCGTCCGCGTAGTGGTCCATGTCGTGCCCGTCCCACACCTGGGTGGATCGGCCATGTCCCCGCCGGTCGTGAGCAACGACCCGGAAGCCGTTCGCCAGGAAGAACAGCATCTGGGCGTCCCAGTCGTCGGCGCTGAGCGGCCAGCCGTGGTGGAAGTGGACGACCGGGGCGTCCCTGGGGCCCCAATCCTTGTAGAAGATCTCGACACCGTCTTTGGTAGTGACATATCCCATGTTCGTATCTCCAAATTTTGTGTAGATCGATACCCGGCGACAGCCGGGAGTTCCGTTCCTTCCCTAGGCCGGACCGGGAGCGAAAGGCGCCGGAAGATGACTCCGGGCCAATACCACTGCGCCCTCCCGTACGGACTGTTCCGCGGTTGCTCCTCCTTGCAGGGACGACCAGCGGCCTGCGAAACCTCCTTCAGGCGAATCACAGCGTCAGCGCGACCTCGGCCATGGCCGGGTCGACATCAACGCATCGCTGTTCAGTTACTCTAGGATTGAATTCCACTTGAAGGTCAATAATGTGTCAGGGGCACGGCAGCAGACCGCCAGCGCTTGCTCCCTATCGGAAGCCCTCAGGCCTCCAGCACGGCGATGACCCGCCTTGCAGTGACCTTGGCGGACTGCGGGTTCTGCCCCGTGACCAGGCGGCCGTCCACCACCGCCTTGGGGGTGAAGGGCACCAGCGACTTTTCGAAGCGAGCGCCCCTGCGCTTCATTTCCTCCTCGGCGTTGTACGGCACCTGCCTGGCCACTCCCGCGAGGATTTCCTCCGTCCAGGTGAAGCCCGTCACGCGTCGCCCTGCGACGAGCAAGGAACCGTCCGACAGCCGGGTGTTCAGCAGCCCGCAGTAACCATGGCAGACGGACGCAACGATGCCGCCGTGCTCATGGACTTCGCGAGTCAGGCGTTGCAGTCCCGCATCGTCCGGGTAGTCGTACATCACTGCATGTCCACCGGTGAAATAAATGGCATCGTAGTCCTTGCCATCCAGCACCTCCGGCGAGGCGGTGTTCGAGAGCAAGGCCATGCGGGCCGGGTCAGCCAGCCAGTGCCGGGTTGATGCATCGGCATTGGGCCACTTGAGTGAGCGTGGCTCCAGCGGCGTTATCCCGCCCCGGGGGCTCACCAGACGCTGCTCGTAGCCTTGCGCCGCGAAGAGGTCGAAGACATGGGACAGCTCCGACAGCCACAAGCCGGTTGGCTCGGCCGGGTTGTCGAAGTGCGCCACGTTGGACACGACATGAAGAATGCGACGGGGCATGGCGGCCTCCCTTTCAATTGGATTCGCAATCTGGCCGGTGGCGCCGAGGATGCTTTGCATGCGATTTCCTCAGCGGGACCCTGGGCCCAGCTCTTATTCGCGCGGCAGAATGGTCTGCAGCGGTGCCGGCGCATACAGCGCACTCTGGAACTGCGGCACGTATTCGTACTTCAGCATCGAGCCCAGCTTCAGCGACTTGATGTAGGTCGACAGGCTGCCGTCGCTCAGGCTCAGCCTGACGGCATCCGAGCTGGTGGTGGAGGCGTGGCGCTGCTGCCGCGAGACCGCGTAGCCGTAGCTGAGCTCTGCCTTGTGGTCGAGGTTGGTGAAGCTGTTGGTCACCAGTTCCACCTCCTGCGACAGATCGGCAAGCTTCGCGGTTTCCAGGGTCACGTCGACCTTCCCGGTCTGGCTGTCGCTGATGGTCACGACCACCGACTTGTCCGTTTCGCGATAGTCGATAGGCGTCAGCCATTTGGGCAGGTTGTAGCCGACTACCCCGCGCACTCTGGCCAGCTCCGTGTTGACCGGCAGCTTCAACACGTAGCCCCACAGGTCCTTGCGCATCGACTGGCTGACCAGGCTGATGGGCCCCAGGTTGCTGCTGCCGGGCTTGTTGGTAACGATAGACAAGGCGATTTCGTTGTAACTGTCGTTATCGCAGTAGTGATAGGCATAGGCCGTCAGGGCAACCACACCGCGCCCCGGCCAGATCTGCAGCGGCTGCACCTGCTCCAGCACCTTGGCCGGCATCAGCTCCCGGAGCCTGTCCAGGTCGGCGGTGAAAACCGCCGTGATGCGACTGTTGTCGTAGTAGAAGTTCGGGGAGTAGGACTCGAAGCCCATATCGACCCTGGTCTTCGTCAAGCTCTTGAACCAGCTCAGGTCGATCTGCGGAGCTTCCCGGGCAATCACCGACAGCGGCGGGTTGGAGTGGTAACGGTCGTACAACCCTCCTGCCACGACGGGGATCACTTGCCCGGCAATCGTCGTCGAGGCTTTGGCGGCCGCTGAGTCGTTGGGCTCTGCAGCCAGGGCAGGCAGAGCGGCGGCGCCAAGAGCCAGGCCGCAAGCAAGGACAAGTGAAGCGAATTTCATATCGTGGGTTCTCCGCGTCTGAGGCTGACTCGCGGAACCGGAGCCAGCGTTCGCACACCCGATCGGGTGGCGTTGTCTGCGTGGAACCCTAAGGTTGAAGTTAGATTTAAGGTCAAGGAGCGTTACGGATCATTCACCGCGCAATGGGCAGGAATAAGCCCGATGAATGCTGCTCAACTGTTCAGCGACATGGGCTTTTCGCCACCGGCCGGCAACCCGAAAAGCCTGCGTATCCAGTTGAGAAATACGCCATAGGGCCGGCCCAGCAGGAGCATCATCACCGCGGCGCCCAGCGTGCCGCGCACCAGGCCGCCTGCCGATGCCCCACTGCTGGCAATGATCGCCGCATAGAGGGGCACCTGGAAACTCAACAGGGCCACACTGTCCCATAACACTCTGGACAGCCGACCGTCAGTGGCTCGCCTCATCACCCAATCGCGCCAGAGGCCGTAAGGCCGCGCAACCGGAACCATCAGCACGGCCCCCAGGAGCCGCGCGTGAAGTACCTGCTCCCAGGTCATGCCGGCAAGGAATCTTTCATTGATGATCCCCGTCGTGGTGAAGAACAGGATCAGCGCCGTGGTGTCGGCAACAAATGCGGTGCGACCTGTGTCTCGCGGCTGGCGTTGCGGCACTTCCGATCTCCTGTCCTGCTTGGCCGGGTAGCTGGGACCCTGTCGGGTAGACAGGGTCCTAGGCAACCTTACAGCAGGTCGATGATCGCTGCCGGGTGGACACGTCGGTGCAACGGCGCGGCGACACGGCCGCTGCACCCTGGTCGTGCCGTCGGCGGCATGGCCGAGCTATCCGCGTTCAGCCCTGGTAGCGAGCAGCCGGCTCACTGCGCGACAGGTTGGGCATCAGCCTCTGGCGCGCGGCCTCGTATTCGTTGAGGTCGGCGATCTCCGGCAGCGCCGGAATGGTGGCGAACTCACCCTGGTCGAGCCCCGCCAGGGCCGCATCCACCATATCCTCCGCCTTCATCACGATAGCCCCGGGCAGGTGCTCCAGCGGGGTGCCGGCGATGCCCCAGAAGTCGGTGGCGGTCGCCCCCGGCAACACCACCTGGACCTTGACGTTCTTGTCCGCGAGCTCATGGCGCAGCGATTGGCTGAAGGCGAGAACGAATGCCTTGGAGCCGCCGTACACGCCGTTCAGCACCTCCGGGGCGATGGCAACGATGGACGCAATGTTGATCAGCGTGCCGCGGCCACGAGCGACGAAGCCAGGCACGGCCGCGTAGGTCAGGCGCGTCAGCACATTCACATTGAGCGTCAGCAGCTCTTCGAGCCTGTCGACGTTGGACTCCAGCAAGGGGCGCGTCGCGCCGATACCGGCGTTGTTCACCAACAGGGAAATACTGGCGTCGGCTCGAAGCACTTCCTCGACCTTCGCAAGATCGGCCCTGTCGGCCAGGTCGGCGACGAGCACTTCGACCGAGCGACCGGTCTCATCGCTCAAGCGCTTGGCCAGGGCATTCAGGCGACCGCGATTGCGGGCCACCAGGATCAGGTCGTGGCCGCGCCGGGCCAGGCGTTCTGCGTAGATGGCACCGATGCCGGACGAAGCGCCAGTGATCAGTGCAGTACCGGGACGGGATTGAGTCATGTCGATGCTCCAGGGGGGTGGGGGGAACTGGAGTTCAGGATGCAGCGACTTGGCCATATCTCAAATGACGTATAAGGTAGTGATTCAGGACATACGAGAAACCCTCATGCATCGCATCGGCTATCTGGTGACCGACGGCTTCCAGGTGCTCTCCCTGGCAACCCAGACGGTCTTCGAATTCGCCAATCTGGTCGTCGGCGAGCCCGCCTACAGCATCGGCTACTTCTCGCCTTCCGGGGGCCTCGTCCGCTCTTCAATGGGGCTGGCGATCGAGACCCGCCCCCTGCAGGCGCCGGGTCTGGCTGACACCTGGATAGTGGTCGGGGTGAACAACCCGGTGGAGTGCGCAACCTCCCCCGCCGTGCTCGAGTTTGTCCGCAAGGCTGGCGACCAGGCACGACGCACCGTCGGCATCTGCACCGGCGGTTTCGTCCTCGCCGAAGCCGGACTGCTCGCCGGGCGCCGCGCCACAACCCACTGGGCCTACGCCCAGGCTCTGCAGAATCGCCACCCGGAGGTCACGGTCGAGGAAGATCGCATCTACATCGTCGACGGTCCCTTCTGGACTTCGGCCGGGATGACGGCTGGCCTGGACCTCGCCGTCGGCATGGTGGAGAAGGATCTGGGAGCGGACGTGGCTCGCTCGGTGGCGCGCAAGCTGGTCATGCACCAGCACCGCTCCGGCGGGCAGTCGCAGCACTCCGAAATGCTCGATCTGGCCCCCAAGTCCGACCGTATCCAGAGTTCGCTGAACTACGCGCGCCAGCACCTGAAGCAACCCCTGGGCGTCGAGCAACTGGCCGAAGTGGCGCACCTCAGTCCCCGGCAATTCACCCGCGTGTTCACCGCCGAAACCGGGCAGTCGCCTGCCAAGGCCATCGAAGGGCTGAGGCTGGAGGCCGCCCGCCTGATGATCGAGCAGAGCCGCCATTCTCTGGATGTGGTTGCGCGGGAAACGGGCTTTCGCGATCGCCGCCACCTGCGCGAAGCCTTCCTGCGAGGCTTCGGCGTCCCTCCGCAGGCCGTGCGCCGGGATGCCCGCCAGGTGTCGACGAGACACAGCGAGCCAGGCTGACCACCTGCCTCGCGCAAGCCCCTGGCCCGACCTGGCATTCCGGCGCTCCCTCCGCCAGGGCGTTCGGCGTCAGCCGGCGAGGAACGCCCGCTGCTGCGCCTGGTCCTGCCCGGTTTGGCGCTCCAGACCGATGAAACGCATCACCCGCTCGCCGCAGTCGCCATTGCGGATGCTCGCCGGTGCGGCGTCGACCTGCACCTGACCGTGCTCCATGAAGATCACCCGGTCGGAAATCGACAGGGCGAAGTCCATCTCGTGGGTGACGATCACCATGGTCATGCCCTCCTTCGCCAGGTCGCGGATGACGTTGAGCACATCGCCCACCAGCTCCGGGTCCAGCGCCGAGGTCGGCTCGTCGAAGAGCATGATCGCCGGCGCCATGGCCAGCGCGCGGGCAATGGCCACGCGCTGCTGCTGGCCGCCGGAAAGCTGGTGCGGGTACTTGTTGGCATGGGCCAGCAGGCCGACCTTGTCCAGCAGCGCGAGGGCCTTCTGCTCGCAGATGTCGCGCCCGGTCAGACCGTGGAAGCGCGGCGCCAGGGTGACGTTGTCGAGAATGGTGCGGTGCGGGAACAGGTTGAAGTTCTGGAACACCATGCCGATGTGCTGCACGCCCTCGCGCAGGCGCGCCGGGTCCGGCTTGCCGGCCTCGATGTAGGGTTTGCCGAACAGTTCGGTGGCGCCGCCGTCGATGCCCTCCAGGCCGTTGACGGTGCGAATCAGCGAGGTCTTGCCGGAGCCGGACGGGCCGATGACCGACACCACCTCGCCGTTGCCCACGCTCAGGTCGACGCCCTTGAGTACTTCGTGGGTGCCGTAGCTCTTGCGGATGCCCTTGAGCCGCAGCGCCGGCGGCGCACCCGCCGGGGCGGCTTCACGGCTGGCCACGGGGGTTGCCGGGAGGGTCTTGCGCAGGCTTTCCAGGGCATCAACGGCCAGGGCTTCCGGCTTGCGGGCGTTGAGGTCCAGGCGGTGCTCCAGGTACTGCAGGCCCCAGCCGAACAGGGTGACGATCAGCACGTAGTAGATGGCCACCGCCGAGAGGGTTTCCATCACCAGGAAATTCTGCGCATAGAGGCGCTCGCCGACCTGCAGCAGCTCGGTGAGGGAGATCACCGAGACCAGCGAGGTCAGCTTGACCACGGTGACGTACTCGTTGATCAGCGTCGGCAGCGAGATACGGAACGCCTGCGGAATGACGATCAGGCGCTGGATGCCGATGCCGCCCATGGCCAGGGCGCGACCGGCTTCCTTCTGGCCCTTGGCCACGGAAATCAGGCCGCCGCGATGGATCTCGGCCATGTACGCCGCTTCGGTCAGCACCAGGGCCAGCAGGCCGGAGATGAACGGATTGGACAGCAGCACGCCACTGGCCGGGAACAGCTGCGGCAGGTTGTAGACGAAGACCACCAGCACCAGCAGCGGCACGCTGCGGAAGAACCAGATGTACAGCGCCGTCGGCGCACGCAGCCAGCGCGAGCCGGAGAGCTTGGCGCAGGCGAGGAAGAAGCCCAGGACCATGCCGATCAGCCAGGTCAGGGTGCTCAGCTCGATCACCGTGACGCAGGCCTTCCAGAAATCCGGCAGGGAGAAAAGGGAGAAGAAGTAGGACCAGTCGAACTGCATGGGAACCTCGGCGAACGGGGCCAGGCGCGAGGCCGGCCCCGTCTTTCATGTTGCGTTGAAGCGGATCACTCGGTCGCCGGGGCTTCTTCGAGAGCGTACTTCTTCAGCAGGGCAGCGAATTCGCCGCTGTCCTTGGTCTTCTGGAAGGCGGTCTTGAGTGCGTCGTACAGCTCCTGATTGCCCTTCTTCACGTACATGCCCAGGGTCTGCTTGTAGATCAGCTCGCTGGAGCTGACGACCACGCGGCCCTTGGAGCGCTCGGCGATCATGTGCGCGGCGCCGGAAATCTCCACCTGGGCCTGGACGTTCTTCGACAACAGCGCCTGGGTCACTTCCGGCGCGGACGGGTACTCGCTCACGCTGATGGCGCCCTTGCCGTTGGGGACGCAGTAGGTCTTGGACAGCTCCTCGAACTTCGGCACCCAGGTGGTGCCCTTCTCCAGGCCGATCTTCTTGCCGCAGAGGTCTTCGGGCTTCGCCGGGCGCTCGCTGCTGTCGGCCGGGACCATGATGGCTGCGCCGGTCTGCGCGTAGGGGATCGCCAGGGCCTGGGCGGTGCGCTCGGGAGTGACGTACATGCCGGAGATCACTGCGTCGAAGTGGCCGGCGTTCAGGCCCAGGATCAGCCCGGAGAACTTGGTGTTGACGAAGCTCGCCTTGAGGTCCAGGTGCTTGGCCAGCAGCTCGGCCAGCTCGGGGTCGGAACCTACCACCTTGTCGCCGTCGTAGGACTCGAAGGGCGGATAGGTGATTTCCATGCCGACCTTGAACTGCCCCGGCGTGGCGGTCAGGGCGGCGCTGGCGGTCTGCAGGGTACCCAGCAGGGCGGCGCCGACAACGGCGGCGGCCAGGAGAGTGCGGGTGGTTTTCAGCATCGTGATTGCTCCAGTCTAGGGTTGCGCGCGGCTTCAGGAAGGCTGCGTCTGTTTTTTCAGGTGGCCGAAGCTGGACGGCTTGCGCGCCCGCTCCGGCAGTGCCAGCTCACCGTCGGCGACCTTGCGGCGCAGGTAGCTGTAGGTCTGCAGCGCCTGGCTCCACATGTGCTCGCCGATGGCGATGGTTTCGTAGTCCTGGGCGCCGTTGTCGAACTGCGGCAGCGGACGGATCTGCGTGTGGTAGTCGCAGGCGTAGAACAGCGGGAACGAGTAGCGCTCCTCGCGCACCGTGCGGACCCGGTGCGCAGTGGCGACGAAGGCGCCGTTGGTCATCACCTCCAGCATGTCGCCGATGTTCACCACGAAGGCTCCCGGCACCGGCGGCGCGTCGATCCACTCGCCGTCCTCGTTCATCACTTCCAAGCCCGGCTGCGTGGCATGCAGGATGGTGAAGCACTCGTAGTCGGTATGGGCGCCGATGCCCGGGGCATCCTGCGCTTCGCCATCGAAGGGGTAATGGATCAGCCGCAGTTTCGACGGCGGCCGGCTCACCAGCGGGTCGAAGTAGCCCTCCTCCAGGCCCAGCGCCAGGGCGAAGCCGTCGAACAGCTTGCGGCCGAGGGCGAACACCGCCTGGTAGTAGGCGCTCACCTGCTGCTGGAAGCCGGGCACCTGCGGCCAGCAG
>NZ_JBGLYK010000160.1:0-13669 GCF_047304025.1 Pseudomonas sp. Pseusp97
CCCCCCCCCCCCCCCCCCCCCCCCCCCCCCGCCCCCCCCCCCCCCCCCCCCCCCCCCCCCCGGGCGGCGCGCCCCCCCCCCCCCCCCGCTCCTACGAAGAGCAAGAAAAAGGACCGTAGGGCGCATAACCCGGAACGGGTTATCCGCCGACCGCCCCGCGGCGGATAACGCTGGCGCGTTATGCGCCCTACGATCTGCACCACACCGGCAGCATTCCCCGTAGGAGCGGACCTTGTCCGCGAATCCCCACCACCACACCGAAACTGCCGGCTGGCCACCATCGCCTCAGCTGGCATCCTGCCGAGGTGCCTCCCGAACAGCGATGATTACGCCGCGCTGGATTTCGCGGACAAGGTCCGCTCCTACGCTGCCTCGTGCTCCGGCACTTTCCTGTGGGAGCGAGCTTGCTCGCGAACAGCCTCAGCTGCGGAGCCCCGTTCGCGAGCGAGGCACAGGCACACTCTCGCTCCCACGAAGAGCAAGAAAAAGCCCCGCCGAAGCGGGGCTTTTCATCACGCAGACCGCCGTCCGATCAGGACGACAGGTAGGCCGAGCGGGTCAACCCCAGGCGCAGCGCATCCAGGAACTGCGTACGCTCGCGGACGGTGAGCTTGGCCCCGGCAACCTTGTCGCGGTAGTGGGTCATCAGCTCCTCGGGCGACAGGTGCACGTAGCGCAGCATGTCCTCGATGGTGTCGTGGGTCTCGATGCCGGCGTGGTAGTAGCTGCCGTCGGCGTTCTGGTAGACGTTCACCGAGTCGGTGTCGCCGAACAGGTTGTGCATGTCGCCGAGAATTTCCTGGTAGGCGCCGACCAGGAAGGTGCCGATCAGGTAGTCCTCGCCTTCCTTCACGTCGTGCACCGGCATGCTGGTCTCGATGCTCTGCTCGTCGACGTACTGGGTGATCTTGCCGTCGGAGTCGCAGGTCAGGTCCTGCAGCACCGCGCGGCGGGTCGGCTCCTCGCCCAGGCGGTGGATCGGCAGGATCGGCAGCACTTGGCCGATGGCCCAGGTGTCGGGCAGGCTCTGGAACACCGAGAAGTTGCAGATGTACTTGTCGGCCAGCTTGTCGTTGAGCTCGTCGAGCACCTGGCGGTGCGAACGCTGGTGCGCCTTGAGCTGGTTGTGCAGGCGACGGCAGATGGCGAAGTAGCACTGCTCGGCCAGGGCCTTCTGCGCCAGGCTGATCTTGCCCTCGGCGTACTGCGCGGCGGCGTCGCTCATGTAGTGGGTCGCGCGCCAGTAGGTCTCGGTGACCATCTCGGCGTCGGTCGGGCCGAGCAGGTCGGCCAGCCACTGGACGATCTCCGGCTGTTCGGCCAGGTCGGTGATCTTCGGCAGCTCGTCGTTGTGGCGCTCGACGTCGGTGACCTGGGTGATCAGCACCGCGTGGTGCGCGGTCAGCGCGCGGCCGCTCTCGGAGAAGATGTGCGGATGCGGCAGTCCCTGCGCGTCGCAGAACTCCTTGAGCATGCCCACCACCACACCGGCGTAGTCGTCGATGTCGTAGTTGATCGAGCTGGCATTGCGCGAGTGGGTACCGTCGTAGTCCACGCCCAGGCCGCCGCCGACGTCCACGTGGTCCACCGGCAGGCCGAGGGCGCGCAGTTCGCCGTAATAGCGGATGGCTTCCTTGAAGCCGTGCTGGTAGTCGGCCAGGTTGGCGATCTGCGAGCCCATGTGGAAGTGCAGCAGGCGCACGCCCTGGTCCAGGCCAGCGGCGCGGAAGCGCTCGACCACCGACAGCAGCTGCGCGGCGGACAGGCCGAACTTGGCCTTCTCGCCACCGGTGTCCGCCCACTTGGAGGACGCCAGCGAGGACAGGCGCACGCGCAAGCCGACCTGGGGCAGCACGCCAATGACGGCGGCCTCCTCGATCACCAGCTGCACCTCGGATTCCTTCTCGATCACGATGAACACGTTGTGGCCGAGCTTCTGCCCCATCAGCGCCAGCTTGATGAACTCGCGGTCCTTGTAGCCGTTGCAGACGATGGTGCCGCCCTTCGGCGCCAGCGCCAGCACGGCCATCAGCTCGGGCTTGGAGCCGGCTTCCAGGCCGATGGAGACGTTCTGGGTGGCGATGATGCTTTCCACCACCGCTTCCTGCTGGTTCACCTTGATCGGGTACAGCGCGGTGTAGCGGCTGCTGTATTCCAGGCGCGCGATGTTGGCGTCGAAGGCGCCGGTGAGCTTGCGCACGCGGTCCTGGAGGATGTCCGGGAAGCGCACCAGCAGCGGCAGCGACAGGCCCGCCTCACGCAGCTGCTCGACCACCGCATGCAGATCGATCGGCTGGGCATCGGCGCCCTGCGGGCGAACTTCCACGTTACCGGCGTCGTTGATGGCGTAGTAGCCAGCGCCCCAGTGGCGAATTCCATAGATGCTGCGGCTGTCAGCCACGGTCCAGTTGCTGCCGTCGTCTTTGCGGGTCCGTCTAGCGGCCATGCGGGGTGGTCTCCTCAGATTGCGCGAATGTGTGCAGGCGCCCGCCCGGCGTGCGGGTGAGTCGTCAAGGCCTGCTGGTTAAACCTAGCCGGGCCTCGTGACGTTGCCGTGTTGACCGCCGGCTTTGGCGGTAAGTTTAGGAAAATCCGACGACACGCCAGGGGCGCGCCGATAAATCTCCCATCTAGGGAAAGGGCTTGCCGGCCATGCGCAGCATGCGCATCGCCTGGAACCCGTTCTCGACAGGGGAGAGTCGCTTGCGACAACAGACGGCTCAGCCGCCGGATTTCTTCGCCTTGAGGCCGCGCCTGGTCAGCTCTTCGAGCAGCAGGTCGACGTGGTCGCCCTGGATCTCGATGATGCCGTCCTTCAACGCGCCACCCGTGCCGCAACGCTTCTTCAGCGCGGTGGCCAGGTCCTTCAGCGCATCGGCCGCCAGCGGCACGCCGGTCACCGTGGTCACGGTCTTGCCACCGCGGCCCTTGGTTTCCCGACGCACGCGAGCGATGCCATCGCCGGCCGGAATCCCGGCCTGCTTGCAGATGCACGCGCCAATGGGCTGATTGCAGTCCGGGCAATGCCGGCCAGTATCAGTGGAGTAGACGAGCCCGCCGAGGGCGGACAGGGAGGATGCTTTCTTGACCACCGGGCGTTTCCCCAGGATTGGCCTCTTCGGGCCAGGTCAACGAATGGCCGGCTGGCGCCGACCGCGACGCCCCACTCAGGCAGGGGCTGCGCAAATCCCGGCGGAGGACCCTGCCGGAAAGGTCGCGCAATTTAGCAGCATTGGAGGCAAATGCTAAGAGCGAAAATGCGTCATTGATCGGCGGTTTGGCGACATGCCGGCCACACCGGAGCCTGGGATGGCTCTGTAGGAGCGAGCTTGCTCGCGAACAACTCCCGCTGAGGAGCCTGGTTCGCGAGCAAGCTCGCTCCTACGAAGAGCAGTCCGCAGCGGATGGCTGCGTCAGAAACTCACCAGATACTTGCGCAGCGCCGCCAGCGAATCCGGGCAGTACGGCGTCCCCGCCCGGGCCTCGGCCAGCACCTGGTGCGGATCGATGAAGCGCGCCTCCATGACTTCTTCGGGCTGCAGCTTCAACGGCGCATCGGACACGGCGGAGAACACCGCGCACCACAGGCGGTTGTCCGGCTGGTCGAAGAAGAACGAACCATGCTCGCGCAACTCGACGCCGGCGATGCCCAGCTCTTCCTCCAGTTCACGGGCGGCGGATTCGGCGTAGCTCTCGTCCGCCTGCACCATGCCGCCAGCGGCCGGGTCCCAGTAGCCGGGGTAGATCGCCTTGCTCAGCGTGCGACGGTGCACGCACAGCTCGCCGGCGGAGTTGAACAGCAGGACGAAGGTGCCCCGGCCGATCAGCCCGCGCTCGCGCAGTTCGGCACGCGGCAGGCTGCCCTTGAGCTGGTCGTCGCGGTTCACCCAGGCGACCAGTTCGGCATCCGAAGCCGCCCGGTGGGCGGCTTCCTTGTCGCTGATGCCGTCCATCAACCCTGGGCCAGCAGTTGACGCAGATCGATGATCGCGGCGTTGGCGCGGGAGATGTAGTTGGCCATCACCAGCGAGTGGTTGGCCAGCACGCCGAAGCCGCTGCCGTTGAGGACCATCGGGCTCCACAGCGGCGCCTCGGCGGCCTCCAGCTCGCGGATGATCTGGCGCACGCTGACGGTGGCGTTCTTCTTCGCCAGCACATCGGCGAAGTCCACCTCGATGGCGCGCAGGATGTGCGACAGCGCCCAGGCCTGGCCACGGGCTTCGTAGAAGACGTTGTCGATCTGCATCCAGGGGGTTTCCTGGATCACTTCCTCGACTTCCGGCGCCTGGCCCGGGGTGACCGGCTTGAGCGGGGTGATATTGGTGTTCAGCTTGACCCGGCCGACGCTCGCCGAGAGGCGCTGGGACAGCGAGCCCAGGCGGGTGGAAACATCGCCCAGCCAGTTGTTCAGGCTGTCGGCGCGGGCATAGAACTGCGCGCCGGCCGGATCGGCGGACAGACGGGCGAGGTAGCGGTCCAGCGACTTGATGCCTTCGGCGTACTCGGATTCGGAGGACGGCAGCGCCCAGCTCTTGTTGTCGAAGTTGAAGCGCGGCTCGGCGCGCGCCAGGTCAGCGTCCTCGGTGGACTGCGACTGGGAGCGGGCGAAGTCCTTGCGCAGCGCGCGGGACAGGTCGCGCACCTGGACCAGGGCGCCGTATTCCCAGCTGGGCATGTTGTCCAGCCAGACGCCCGGCGGGAAGATGTCGTTGGACAGGTAGCCGCCCGGCTTGTTGAGCAGCGTGGCGACCACTTCCTTGAGGGTTTCCACCGTGGTGTAGCCCACCACCATCTGCCGGCCGGCGCGCTCGGCGGCGGCCTGGGCGTTCTGCTGCACGGGGAAGAGGTCCGGCTCCTGGCTCCAGTACCAGCCGATCGCCCCGCTGATCAACAGGTAGACGCCCAGCAGGCCACCCAGCACGCGGCCCAGCCAGGGGCCGCCGAAATAGGCGCGGGCGTCATCCACCGAGTCGTTCACGCGATCACGCACGGAGCCGCGTTTCTTCCAGTTCCACATGGCAAGTTCCTTGATGTCCCGAATTCGAAGATAGCTTGGACCCGCTTCCGGCCCCAGGGTGCCGGGATTTTAGGCCCCACCGCGCAAGCATGCCGCATGCGGGCGAGCCAGCGCAGCCTACCCTGCGCATGGTGCTAGGTAATGCTGCGAATTACAAAGCTTCGAATGTTTGACCGAAGGCACTGTTATTGCCATCCAGGATTGGTAGCATAGGGCCATCACTGTGTATCACGGCGGAAACATCTCGCCCCGCAGGCCGCCGGTACGGCTCTATAAAGAAGCGCGCGATGACCGAGCTCGACGATCCCTCTCTCGACCGCCTCAAGCATCACTTTGCCCAGCGGGTGATCCACCAGGCCCGTCACCTGCTGGAAGTCTGGCAGCGCCTGTCGCGGTCGGAGTGGAACAGCGCGGGGATGGCCGAGCTGGCCGAGGCCTGTCTGCGCCTGCAGCGCTACGCCGAGCGCTTCGAGCAGGCCGAGCACGCCGACCTGGCCAAAGCCATCGACCACTGCCTGCACGCCGTGCAGGACAACCGCGGGCGCCTTTCCAGCGAGCTGATCACCGAGCTCAACCGGCTGATGCAACGCCTCTCGCGCACCGGCCTGCGCCATGGCGACCAGTTCGAGCAGACCCACCTGCCGCCGCTGCGCAAGCCGGTCTACCTGGCCCTGCAGGATCTGGAGCGCGCCGAGCGCCTGGCCCAGCAGCTGGAATTCTTCGGCATGGCCGCGCAGCCCTGCGAGCATGCCAACGCCTTCCGCGCCGCCATGGCCGACCGCCACCCGGCCGCCATCGTCATGGAAATCGACTTCGCCGGCGGCCAGGGCCTGGCGCTGGCCGACGAGGCCCAGGCGGGCCTCAAGCAGAAACTGCCGGTGCTGTTGTTCAGCCATGAGGAAACCGACACCCCGACCCGCCTGGCCGCGGCCCGCGCCGGTGGCCAGGACTTCTTCAGCGGCGCGCTGGACGCCTCCGGCCTGCTGGAGAAGATCGAGACGCTGACCCGCGTGGCGCATTACGAGCCGTTCCGCGTGCTGATCGTCGACGACTCCCGCGCCCAGGCCGCGCACACCGAGATGGTCCTCAACAGCGCTGGCATCGTCACCCGTGCGCTCACCGCGCCGCTGTCGGTGATGGCCGAGCTGGCCGAGTTCCAGCCGGACCTGATCATCCTCGACATGTACATGCCCGAGTGCCTGGGCACGGAACTGGCCAAGGTGATCCGCCAGCACGAGCGCCATGTCAGCGTGCCGATCATCTACCTGTCCGCCGAGGACGACCTGGACAAGCAACTTGACGCCATGAGCGAAGGCGGCGACGACTTCCTCACCAAGCCGATCAAGCCGCGTCACCTGATCGCCACAGTGCGCAACCGTGCCGCCCGCGCGCGCAGCCTGAAGGCACGGATGGTGCGTGACAGCCTCACCGGCCTGTACAACCACACCCACACCCTGCAACTGCTCGACGATGCCCGCTTCCGCGCGCGCCGCGAAGAGCGCCCGCTGACCTTCGCGATGCTCGACATCGACCATTTCAAGCGGGTCAACGATACCTACGGCCACCCCATGGGCGACCGGGTGATCAAGAGCCTGGCGCTGTTCCTCAAGCAGCGCCTGCGCAAGACCGACCACATCGGCCGTTACGGCGGCGAGGAGTTCGCCGTGGTGCTGCCGGACACCGACGCCGCCTCGGCGCACAAGGTGCTGGAGGAAATCCGCCAGCGCTTCGCCGAGATCCACTATCCGGCGCAACCGCACGATCTCTCCTGCACCTTCAGCTGCGGCATCGCCGAGCTGGGCGAGGACATGGACATCAAGACCCTCGCCAAACAGGCCGACGAGGCGCTGTATACCGCCAAGCACGGCGGCCGCAATCGCGTCGAGGTCTACAAGTAACACCTGCCACCGGTCCGGCGCGGCGCGGCGCTCTGCCGCGCCAGTTCCCGACACAATGATAGCACCGTGTCATCAGCCAGTAACGAAACTGCAATAGGTTCAGGACTCGCCGTTTTTTCGCTGTCGGTCGAGACCTGCCATGCGCCTCAAGCTGCTCACCAATCTCAATACCTTCCTGCTCCTGCTCGTGTGCATCGCGCTGGGCGCCACCCTGTGGTGGTCGCAGCGCGCCCTGGAGCGCCCCTTCAACCTGATGGATCGTTACCTGGAACTCTCCCAGGGCTTCGAGCGCCAGGTCGCGCAGAACATCCAGGCCTACCTCGCCAGCGGCGACGCGCTCAAGCAGAAGGCCGCCCAGCAAGGCCTGGACGAATTGGCCGGTGAGCTGCCGCAACTGCCGGACAGCCTCAGCCAACTGCTCGGCCAGAGCCTCGACGAACTGCGTCAGTTCAGCGGCAACCAGCTGCTCGCCGCCGGCAAGCTGGCCGGCGACCCGCAAGGCCTGCTGCTGCAGGCCGAGCGTGACCTGCTGGCCGCGCTGGACCAGCTCGGCGCCTATGCCGAGGCCAGCCAGAACCCCGCTGCCGCCGGCTACCGCACCCCGTTGCTGCAAGCCAGCCTGCACCTGACGCGCCTGGCCCACGCCCGCGCCAAGCTGGTGGAAAGCGGCAATCCGGCGCTGGCCGAGGATATCCAGCGCGAATTGGAAACCCTGCGCCAGCTGGCCGGGCGCATCGACGCCCTGCCGCTGCTCGGAGTACTGGAGCAGCAGGCCTCCGCCTCCGACGACTTCGCCGCCATGATGGGCCTGGAATCCCAGCCCACCGCGCAGGCACAGAGCGAGGACCGTGGCGTGACCTTGAAGCGCGACCTCGCCAGCGTGCTGCGTCGCTTTCCGGATGAACTGGACCGCACCCGCCAACTGATCGCCCAGCGCCAGCAACTGGCCAACGCCACCGCCCAGCGCCTGGGCGCAGTGCAGCAGGCGCTGGCGACCCTGGAGCCGCAGGTGCGCGAGGAGCGCGCGAAGATCCAGACCCAGGTGCGCGTCATCCAGGGAGTGCTGATCGCCCTGATCCTCGCCACCGCGCTGCTCATCGACACCCTGCAACGCCGCCTGGCGCGGGTGCTCGGCCAACTGGTCCCGGCGCTCTCGACCTGGGCGCGCGGCGACTTTGCCCAGCCCATCGCCCTGGCCACCCGCACCCGCGACCTGCTGGAGCTGCAGGAATCGCTGAACCGCCTGCGCGACTTCCTCGGCGCGCTGGACGAGGTGGTCGGCGCCATCCGCACCATTGCCAGCATGGCCCAGCGCATCGCCGAGAGCTCCGCCCAGCAGAGCGGCGCGGTCAGCGAGATTCGCTCGCACAGCGAACGCATCCACCAGCTGGGCAGCGAAAACCTGCGCCTGATCGGCCAGGGCCGTAGCCAGGGCGAGCAACTGCAGGAGCTGGGCGGCGCGTTGCATATCGCGGTGCGGACGTTCCGGGTATGAGCCGGTAACTCGGACCCCGTAGGAGCGGACTCCGTCCGCGATGCTCTTGTGCCGAGCGGTTCGCGAGCGAGCTTGCTACTACAGGACGACTCCGGAGCACTGCTGCTGGGCATTTGTGGGATGGGTGGAGCGCAGCGATACCCATGCTGCCCGCACGCGGCGACTGATGGGTATCGCTGCGCTCCACGCCATCCTACGTCCGAGGTTTCCTGTACCCGCAGGCGCTGAGGCGGTTCGCGAGCAAGCTCGCTCCTACAGGAAGACACCGGAGCTCAACTTGTAGGAGCGAGCTTGCTCGCGAACGCTGTTCAGACCGGGCTCAACGCTCGCCGAGCTTGTGCCGCGCGGCGTAGAGGCAAACCATCTCCATCGCCAGGGTCGCGCCGGCCAGGGCGGTGATCTCGGCGCTGTCGTAGGGTGGCGCGACTTCCACCACGTCCATCCCCACCAGGTTGATGCCGCGCAGCGCGCGGAGGATTTCCAGCGCCTGGTGCGAACTCAGCCCGCCACAGACCGGCGTGCCGGTGCCCGGAGCGAAGGCCGGATCGAGGCAGTCGATGTCGAAGGTCAGGTACACAGGGTTATCGCCTACCCGCGCGCGGATGCGCTCGGCGATGGCCTGCGGCGAATGGCGATGCACCTCGCGGGCATCCAGCACCTGGAAGCCCATCACGTCGTCATTGGTGGTGCGCAGGCCGACCTGCACCGAGCGCGACGGGTCGACCAGCCCCTCGCGGGCGGCGTAGTAGAACATGGTGCCGTGGTCGATCCGCTGGCAGTCCTCGTCCGGCCAGGTGTCGCTGTGGGCGTCGAAGTGGATCAGCGACAGCGGGCCGTGCTTCTTTGCATGGGCCTTGAGCAGCGGGTAGCTGATGAAGTGGTCGCCGCCCAGGGTCAGCAGCGCGCAGCCGGCATCGAGGATGCGCGCGGCGTGGGCCTCGATGACGTCCGGGGTCTCCTGCGGCACGCCGTGGTCGAAGGAGCAGTCACCGTAGTCGACGACCGCCAGGTGGTCGAAGGGATCGAACTCCCAGGGGAAATGCCGCGCCCAGGCCATCTGTACCGAGGCGGCGCGGATCGCGCGCGGCCCGAAGCGGCTGCCGGGGCGGTTGGTGGTGGCGGTGTCGAAGGGCACGCCGCTGACCACCAGGTCGACGCCGCGCAGGTCGCGACTGTAGCGGCGGCGCATGAAGCTGGTGATGCCGGCGTAGGTGGATTCGGCCGCGGTGCCATAGAGGCTGTCGCGGGTGATGGCCTGGTCGTTGTCCTGGGCGATGTCCATGGTGTCCTCATCGATGTCTTTGTGGTGTTGTCCTGATAATTCGGTGTCTTCGGAACCACCCTCTCCCCAGCCCTGGCTGCGCGCCCCGCTCCGAAGGGAGAGGGAGCTGTCTGTGCCGGCTGACGCTACGGCTCCAACCTGCACCGAACGGTCCCCTCTCCCTTCAGGGAGAGGGTTAGGGAGAGGGCAAACGCACACGAATCAGCTCCATAGGGCGCATAACCTGGGACAGGTTATCCGCCGGTCCGGACCCGGCTCGGCGGATAACGCTGGCGCGTTATGCGCCCTACGAAAGCCCGCGGTTTCCTTAGCTACGGGTCCGGAATGCCGACCACAGCCGCGTCCGCTCGCGCTGCTGCTTCAAGGTCAGCAACTGCTCGCCGAACAGCTTCTGGCGCATGGCCGGCGCCGGGTAGATGTCCGGGTCGCCGGCCACGTCGGCCTTGAGTAACGGCGTGGCCTTCAGGTTGGCGTTGGCGAAATACAGGGTGTTGGTCAGCTCGGCGATGGAATCCGGGCGCAGCATGAAGTCGATGAAGGCGCGCGCCTCCTGCGGGTGCGGCGCGTCCACCGGGATGGCCATGGTGTCGAACCAGATCAGCGTGCCTTCCCTGGGAATCCGATAGATCACCTCGAACGGCTTGTTCGCCTGTTTCGCCTGCGCAGCGCCCATCAGCGCGTCGCCGGTGTAAGTCAGGGCAACGCACAGCGTGCCGTTGGCCAGGTCATTGATGTGCTTGCCACTGGCGATGTAACGCACGCTGGGCTGCAGCTTCGCCAGCAATTCGCGGACCTGGGCCAGGTCCGCCGCATCGGTGCTGTAAGGCGGCTTGCCCAGATAGTTCAGCGCCACGCTGATCACCTCCTGGGGCGAGTCGATCAAGGAGAGGCCGCAGTCGGCCAGGCGGCTGGCGTACTCGGGCTTGAACAGTAGGTCGAGGCTGTCCAGCGGGGCGTCGGGAATGCGCTTGAGCACCTCGTCCTTGTTGATCGCCAGGCCCACGGTGCCCCAGGTGTAGGGCACGCCGAAGCGGTTGCCCGGATCGATGGCGGCGAGCTTGGCCAACAGTTCCGGGTCGAGGTTGGCGAAGTTCTTCAGCTGCGCGTCGTCCACCGGCTGCACGGCCTTGGCCTGGATCGCGCGGGCCAGCCCGCTGCTGGCGGGGAAGACGACGTCGTAGCCGCTGCGGCCGGTCATCAGCTTGCTGTCGAGCACCTCGGCGCTGTCGAAGGTGTCGTATTTGACGCGGATGCCGGTTTCCTTCTGGAAGCGCTGCAGGGCATCGGCGCCGACGTAATCCGCCCAGTTGTAGAGGTTGAGCACCCGCTCCTGCGCCGGCAGGGGCATGGCCAGGGCCACCGCCATAACCGCGAGAGAAGCCCGGAAGAACGCACGCATGATCATCGCCTCAGCTTGTTGTGGTTATGCGGCGAGCATGGGCCGGGCTTTACTTTGTAAAAATACAAAGTTAATTACTTTGGCATTTCATCATGGCAATGTTTGGAGACGGTGATGCTCAGCCAATTGCGCGACCTCGACCTGCAACTGCTGCGGCTGTTCGTCACCGTGGTCGAATGCGGCGGCTTCAGCGCCGCGCAGGGCGAGCTGGGGCTGAGCCAGCCGAGCATCAGCATCCAGATGGCCAAGCTGGAAACGCGCCTGGGCTATCGCCTTTGCGAGCGCGGCAAGGGTGGTTTTCGCCTGACGCCCAAGGGCGAGCACCTGCTGCAATCGACGCGGCGGCTCTTCGTGGCCATCGAGGGCTTCCGCGACGAGGCGCGCGGCGTCGCCGACAAGCTGCTCGGCGAGGTGCGCATCGGGCTCTCCGAGGGGCTGGACGTCGAGGTGCTGGCGCAGCTGTCCGGGGCGATCCGCCGCTTCCGCCAGCGCAACGAGGCGGTCAATCTGGAACTGCTCACTGCCGCGCCCGCCGAACTGGAGCGCCTGCTGCTGCAGGACCGCCTGCACCTGGCAGTCGGCTATTTCGCCGGGACCCAGGCGGCGCTGGAGCATGTCGAGCTGTTCAGCGAACCCCAGGGACTCTACTGCGGCGCCGGGCACCCGGCCTTCAGCGAAAGGAAACCGAGCCGCGACTCCCTGGCCGACTCCGACCAGGTGCTGCACCCCTACCGTTTCATTGCCGCCGATGAGCCGCTGCAAACCAGCCGCAGCAGCGCGCGCTGCGAGCAGGTGGACGGGAGCCTGGCGTTCATTCTCTCCGGAGCGCACATCGGCTATCTGCCCAGGCATGTCGCCCAGCCGTGGATCGAGCGCGGCCAGCTGCGCGAACTGCTGCCCGGCGAGCTGGGCTTCGACGTGGCCTTCAGCCTGACCCGCCATCGCGGTCGCCACCCCGGCGACGCCGAGCAGGCCTTCGTCAGCGACCTGCTGGCAGCCTTCGGCCGGCACGCGGCCGATTGACGCAGCGGCAGCGGGAACCGGGACTCGTAGGCGCAGTCCCACAGCCTCTATCACTTCTTGTGACAGCTGATCCGGCAACGCCTCGGGCCGCACCGGAAGCTTTCCGCTATCATGCCCGCCACTCATCTGTCCGCCATTACGTAGTCCGCGAGATGTCCATGCGCCGCCTGCTCACCCTGCTCCTGCTCCTGGTCGCCCTGCCCGCCTCCGCCGGCCTGTTCGACAAACCCGCCGAGAAGGGCGGCTTCGCCGTCGGACAACCGGCCAAGGGCGATTTCCTGCCGGTGGCCGAAGCCTTCCGCGTCAGCGTCGAGGACAGCGACAGCCAGCAGGTGAAGCTGCGCTTCATCAATGCCGACGGCTACTACCTCTACCAGCACCGTTTCAGCTTCAAGGTCGAGCCCGCCGACAGCGGCGTGAGCGTGGGCGAAGTGAAGCTGCCGCCGGGCAAGCAGCATCACGACGACTATTTCGGCGATACGGTGGTCTACTACGCCATCACCGACATCGAAGTGCCGCTGCTGAACCCGCAGCACAAGCCCTTCACCCTGGTCGTCAGCTACCAGGGCTGCGCCGACAAGGGCCTGTGCTACGCGCCGGAAACCACCCGCCTGCAGATCGCCGATGGCCAGGCCGCCAGCGTCGTGACCGGCCCCGCCCCCTCTGCCACCGCGGCTAAGTCCGCCGCCTCGGGCAACCCGCTGGCCAGCCTGCTGGGCGACCACGAGCCGGGCAAGATCAAGAAACTCGGCCGCGCGCTGGTGATCTTCTTCCTGCTGGGCCTGGCGCTGACCTTCACCCCCTGCGTGCTGCCGATGCTGCCGATCCTCTCCGGCGTGGTGCTGCGCGGTCGCCCCGGCGGCATGCGCGGCCTGGCACTGTCGCTGGCCTACGTGCTGCCGATGGCGGCCTGTTACGCGGTGCTCGGCACCCTGATGGGCCTGTTCGGCGCCAAGCTCAACCTGCAGGCGATGCTGCAGTCGCCCTGGGTGCTGATCCCCTTCGCTGCCTTCTTCGTGGTCTTCGCCATCGCCATGTTCGGCGCCTTCGAGCTGCGCCTGCCGGGCTTCGTGCGCGAGCGCCTGGACAACATGGCCAACAACACCCGTGGCGGCTCGATTGCCGGCGCCGCGACCCTCGGCGTGCTTTCCAGCCTGCTGGTGTCGCCTTGCGTCACCGCCCCGCTGGCCGGCCTGCTGCTGTACATCAGCAGCACCGGCGACGCGGTGGGCGGCGGCCTACTGCTGTTCTCCCTGGGCCTGGGCATGGGCACGCCGCTGGTGATCTTCGCCGTTGGCGGCGGGGCGCTGCTGCCCAAGAGCGGCGCGTGGATGAACGGCGTGCGCAACGTCTTCGGCGTGATGCTGCTGGCCGTGGCCATCTGGATGCTCGAGCGCCTGGTGTCCGGGCCGGTGGCGCTGACCCTCTGGGGCACCCTGGCCGGCGGCGTCGCCCTGGCCATCGGCACCCTGGAACTGGGGCCGAAAAGGCCGCTGCAGCGCCTCGGCCAGTTGTTCGGGCTGATGCTGCTGGTCTACGCCGTGGCCGCCTGGAC